>JANJUO010000229.1 GCA_024710535.1 bacterium | reverse complement strand
GGTTTGCCATTGATGTCTGTTTTGGTATAAGGAACACCGCTTCTCCATTCAAAAGTGAATGATAAGTTAGTATTTTGTAAGAAATTAATTCCACCGATAGTTGGTCCTTGATTATCACCCCATTCAAACATTAAGTTTGTTTTAACATGATGACGAATGTCTCTGCCCAACGGATATTCAGCCAATGGGAAAGTTGGTAATGAAGTATAAGGATCTATTGTAACACCATAATTAGATGTAGCGGCATCTGCTGTACCGGTTAAATATGCTAAAGTATAGCTTATTTCAAAGCCGAAATTATCTTCAAAAGTAGGGCGTTTTCTCATTGTGAATTCCATACCTCTTGATGAACCGTATTCAGCAACGATATATTGATAATATGGTTCAGGTGTGGATGGAATAAATGACATACCTACTTGATTATATACGTCTTTATAATATGTCGTAACACCAAGAGCAAGATTTTCAATTAATTCTACTTCGTATTTTGCTTCGTAGTTAACTGTTTTTTCAGGTTCAAGATTTGGGTTACCAATGATATTACCTGGACGAAGAATGTCCATATTGAAGTTATCATATAATACTTGTAATGTTGGTACTTTGAAATACCATCCATAAGACAATCTAATATTTGATGAAGTTGTAATAGGATATGAAACAGACATTCTTGGGCTTATTTTGAATTTTGCAGGTGCTTGAGCAAATCCTGAATCAGCTGCAATTGAAGTAAAGTTGCCTGTTACTAATCTATATTTTGAATCAGGATCAAAATAGTCAAATCTGATTGATGGTTGGAATTCAATACCTTTGAATCTAATATGATCTGAAACGTAGAAATTCATATTTACAGGAGTATATGGTTTTGAAGTTGCTTCTCTAACATCTTCTCTCTGTGCATAAATATTGCCACCCCATTTATCTGTGAAGATATCATAGAATGGATTGGAGTCATAAGGGCTACCATTATAATGGCGATGCAATGTTGTTAATCTGAAATCAAATCCAAATTTCAAGAAATGTTGGAAATCGCCAACATGAAGGAATTGATTGTAAGCACCATCCAACTGCCAATAGTTTGAAGAGCGGAAACTAAATGAACCGCCACCTGTTGTTGCAAACATCGAGCCAAGTCCATAAGGATTGTGCGAGCCGCTTGCATTTGCAGGACCTTCGAAATATCCAGAAAGTGGATTACGTTGTGGTAAATCCATCTTGAAATAACCGTCTGCTGTTTGGCTAATGCGGGTTGTGTTCTGGTAATGGTCGATAGCATTATCAGTACCTGCAACCAATCTACCGTCTTCAACTTTATACACGTCAGTTGGTTCCCATTTTTCGAATCCACCAAAGAAACTTGGATCTTCATAACCAACTCTACGTGAACTTTCTTCTCTATCAGAAGCATTCATTATGTTAAGTTCGATTGTGCTTGTTGGAGATAAAGTATATTTCATTTTTGCACGATATGAATTAACAAATTGATCAAAAACATTTTGTCTGGATGTTCTGTCAAGAATTCCGTTTGTTACCGGAGCACCGTTAGCATCAGTTCTCAATACAAAATTGCCTGAAGCATCTTTATCAAATACGTATCCTTCCTGATCTGCATAGAGCCAGCTCCAGCTTGAAGTTTCAAAACTTGAAATACCATAATTGGCAACAAGTTCAAGATCGAAACTATTTGTTACTTTGATATTGAATTTACCATACATATTTCTTGTCCATGAGCCGTTATCTGGTAATTGACCAAGATTATTGCCCCAAGGATCATAAATTTCATAACTTGAATTTCTGTATGGTTCGTGCAAAAAATTAGCATTAATACTAAATGTTACAAAATCTTCCAAAAATGGTAGCGGACCACCAAGCATAAAGTCGAACACATTTTGTCCGGAACTTTGTAATTTTGCACCTTCGCCATAATCAATTGCTTTATATTGATTACCTTCTTTGATTAATTTCAAACTTGTTGATTGACTTCCATATAAGAAACCAACATCTGTCTGATATCTCAAATAACCGTCATAACGGTCGTTTCTGCCTGCTTTGATCGCAGTGGAAACAACGCCACCGGTTACGTTTCCATATTCAGCACCAAAGCCACCGGTCATAACCTGTACTTCTTCTGTTGCATATTGGGAAACCATTGGGAAATATGTTGAGCCGGATGTACCAAAACCACCCGTAAATTGGTTGGTTACTTCCACACCGTCAACAATGATTTTTGATTCGGAAGTACGACTACCACGAATGATAAAGCCGCCACCACTCTGAAGCACACCGCTACTCATAGCGATAACGCCGCTAAGACCTTCGCGTGCTGTTGATGTGATGTCCTTGTTTGATTTGATATGTTTGGAACCTTCTGTGATTTCCACCATTCTATCAGCAGTTTTAACAATGGCTTCAGTTACCTTGCCAGAAGTTTCTTCTTGCATAACGAAGTCCAATTTTGAAGTTTGATTGATAGAAATACGAACTGATTTTCTTACAGTCGTTTTTCCAACGAACGTAACTCTAACAGTCCATTCACCTGCAGGAATATTAATCAATGTATATTCCCCATTTTTGTCTCTGATAACGAGACCTTTTTGTGTACCTTCTACGAGTAAAGTGGCTCCCACCAATCCTTTACCAGCATCGTCCACAACTTTTCCCTGCAACATACCGGTAGTTTGAGCCGATAAAAATGCGGGACTAAGCAATGCTAAAAGAAAAAATAATGCGATAAACTTACGCATATTACATCTCCCTTAAAAAAAACAATTTAATAGCTAACTTTTCCATTTATTTATTTTGAATTTCTGCAACTTTATTAAAAAAACACCGTATTCAAAATTAATTTAAGAAATATAAATAGTATTCTTTTTATAATTGAATTTTACCTTTCAATTATCAAAAAAAATATCTGTAAACTATGGCATATCAATAAGTTATAGAGAGAATTGCCGTAGAAATCACCATTTTATATTTCCTTAATACTAATTTTCAAAAATAAATTATTATTTATTAACTTAAAAAATATCAAATATAAGAATAAATTTTAAAAAAATCTTGAAATATTAATCAATAATTAACATTTAAATAAAAATTTATTTCAAAATTTGAACTGTAATCCATAAACCAAACCCAGCGATTTGCTAATTGCATCGATATTTTTATCGATTCCACCAGTTGAAAACAATCTGCCTTCTGTTCCGAATGTCAAACAAATCCCATTGTAAATATCATACTTTAGATTGGCTCTGCCAAATGCAAGATATCCACTTCCGGAAAAACCAAATCCGATTCTGCTTTCGAGCATCAAACCACCATAATTTATCCATCCTTGCTCAAAAAACATTGTTCCCCAATACAATTGATGATTGCTCGCCACATTTACTGGTACATACAAATATCCGCTATCATTATCCGGCTCAAGCACTTCTGTTGAATTGGATGATTTATATTCCGAACCAGAAACACCCGCAGGAATTCTTACAAATTTTCTTTTATCAAATTGAAATTCAGAAATACCAAATTCAATTCCAATTTTTGAATTTTCTGAAACTTCAACCCCAATACTTTGAGCATAATGAATTATACTTGAATTATTGCTTGTTGATAAACCGCTTCTTGTGAAATCTCTTGAATAAATTGAAGTCAATACAATATTATGTTTTTCATAATTGAAATCATAATATAATTGATTTGCCATACCAAAATCACCATAAATACTACCATTTGAAATAGGTAAATTCATTTGCAAACTTGTTGGATTTTGCTTTCTTTCTCTTTCGATGTTTGAAGAAACAGACTTATCATCTTTAATGCTGGGCACTTGGTCAACCATAGCAGTATTTGAACTAATTTCAGCAACAGTTTTATTGCTTGATTCAACTGTCTCGGTATTTGCAACATAATTTTGTGAATTTGAATTGTTCTCAATAATCAAAGTATTATCAATTTTAGTAACAAATTGATTATTAGTTAAGGAACTTTTTTGATTGATTTTTCTATTAAAATTCACATTAGCTTCATTTGCATTGCTTTTCTTTGCAACCGCGTTATTTGATATTCCACTTTGAGAAAACAAAGGCATATCCGAACGATTTGCATTTGGATTTGATACAAAATTCAAATTTTCAAACGGTGTTTTTCCATCATAAATATTGAAAACAAAAAATAGCAACAAGGCAGCCACCAACGAAATAAATTGTGGATACTTTCTTCTTGAAGTTACCGGTTCAATTCTATGAATAACAACCGGAGTTGCCTTCATAATTTCCATCATAACTGTATCTTCTGTTGCTCTTTTCAACTTTTCAGGCAATTTGATTGATTTCGCATCATTCTGAATTTCCATTTGCATTTCAATGTAATCGTCAAAAATGGAACGCGAAGCTGGGTCTGCCTTTATAAGTTCACGTAAAGTGAAATCTTCTTCCGGAGTCAACTCACCGTCTAAATACTTCGATATTAACAAGTCAAGATTCATACTTCTTTTACTACAGGATTTAATAATTTTCTTAAGGCAACACGCGCTCTAAAGACCCTGACTTTCACAAGGTTCAATTCAACTCCAAGCATATCAGCAATTTCCTGATATGAATAGTCTTCATATTCACGTAAAATAATAACTTCTCTGAAAACAACCGGCAACTGTGCAATTGCCTGCTCAATACTTAGTTTTATACCATAATTTGATTCGGGGATATTATGAGAATTATGATACTCTTCATCGAATTCAACAACTTCTTTTCGTTGTCTTAGCGTGTTAAAACAAGTATTTCTTGCAATTGTAAACAGCCATGAAGCAAAATTTGATCCGTTATATAAATGTCTTTTTTCGTAAACTTTTACAAAAGTCTCCTGAAAAGCATCCTCAGCAGCCGCAGGGTCTCCGAGCATTCTAAGACAAAAGCGATACACCTTCTGACCGTACTCTTCATACAAAACCTTGAATGCCTGCGCACTGCCTTCCTTCAGATGCATCGTGGCATTCAAAATTTCCGATTCGGTGTTTTTATGTATATTCTTAAACAACATTCTATCTTTTATCTTAAAATTTGTTTTACCTTCAATGATATAGACACATCAAATAGTCAAAATGTTACAAGCCGCTTTCAATTTATTAAGATTTTTTTAATTCTTGCCAAGTTTTGTATATGTTTTCTTGTTTTTTTCGGTCTTTTGGAATTTCTCTTAAAGGAATACATGGTTTTAAACTCTTTCTGTATTCTTCGGGCAAACTCTGATAAAGTTTGGTACCATCGGTTTTCCATGCCAGCATTTCATCACTTACTTGCTTTATAATCTTTGCAGGATTGCCAACGGCAACACTTCTATCGGGAATTTTCATATTTGCAGGAACAAAACACAATGCTCCAACAATTGACTCATTCCCCACTTCTGCTCCATCCATCACAACCGCATTCATTCCCACTAAAGAATTTCTGCCTACATTTGCACCATGAATGATAGCCCCATGACCAATATGAGCCGATTCATATAAAGTAACCGTTATACCTGGAAATTGATGAATGATACAATTTTCTTGGACATTGCACCCATCTTGGATCACAATTTCTCCCCAATCGCCTCGAATCACAGCGCCTGGACCGATATAAACATCTTTTCCGATTATAACATTACCAACAATCACAGCAGTAGGATGAATATAAGCAGATTCATCAATTACCGGAATAAAGCCATCAAATTCATATATATTATTCATTTCACAATTTTGTTATGATACAAAATACAAAATTACAAAATTTTCATTTTCTAAAATATTAAATTCATCTATTCATAAATTTATAAATATTTTATTTGTGGAATATTAGAAGGAAAAAAATAATAACTAAAAAATGTGTTTATATTTGTTTTGATATTTTTTGTTCCATCAAATTTTGCTAATTGCATTTAGTTGTGTAAAGTTGCATTCCTGTTGTATAAAAATGATGCTTAGTTTCCTAATCTTTCTCTTTGGTTGAGAGAGAATGCTGTTTAGTATTGAAATCTTACTCTTATTTTTATAGAGAATGTTATTTAGTCACAAACTCTTGCTCTTCAGTTGATAGAAATTGCTATTTAGTCACACCATCTTACTCATCTTTTGAGTCAGAATGTTGTTTATATGCTTAATCTTGCTATTCTTTTGCCGAAGAATGGTCTTAATTTGCTTGAAAATGCTCAAAGGAAAACATAACTGAAGACCATTCCGACACGACTAAACACCATTTTTAGATAATTAAACACCATTTTTGCATATCTAAACAGCATTCTTGAATAAATGAATACCATTCTTGAATAAATGAATACCATTCTTGAATAAATGAATACCATTCTTGAATAAATGAATACCATTCTTGAATAAAGGAATACCATTCTTGAATAAAGGAATACCATTCTTGAATGACTAAATACCATTTCTATGTAATTAAATAGCATTCTTCTATATTTAAAAAGTAATTACTCAATTAAAAATAAGATTTCGCCACAACCAAATAGCACGTTTTTGAAAACGAAGAACAAGATGATGCAATTGAATGAAAGCATAACGAGATTCGCAAGCAGGTATGGGTGTATTAATACTTTGAAAACAAAAATGCACACAAACTCACAATTTATGCAGAAAATCATTCCTCAGGCACTTATAACGTAATAATAAAAAGTTGCAGAATAAGTGTAAGCGAAAGAGTGGTGCTGGTGAAGTAAAACGAAATTATCCATACTATGAATTTGAAAAGTATTGGATGTTTGAAAAAGTATGATTAAAAAAATAAATTCGGGCTACTTTATGGGTAGCCCGAAGTGTTTCTATTCTTTTATAAATCTTTGAACAGCATATTCACCTATGTTTGACCTTACAACAAACAAATACATTCCAGCTTTCAAATATTGAAAATCGAAAAGCGCTGTTTGACTTCCGGAATTTATTTTTTTTGAAGGAAACAGATCTTCAATTTTATTGCCATCAATATCATACAATTCATATTGAATCACTCTATCGTCTTTCAATTCATATTTGACGTGCATTTCATTTTGAATTGGATTTGGAAATATTCTCAAATTTTCAATTGCACCATTACAAGCACGCCACACATCAAGGTATAATTTGTCAGAATTAATTTTTGCACCGCAAATTGCTTCTTCTTTTTCGAAAAGTTTGAATTCATTTGATAAACTCTCCCTGAATCGTTCAGGTAAAGCATTTATCAATGTTTGAGATGGATAGTACCAAAAAATTAATCCATCATTTTCTTTAGAATTCTTGAAAGGTACAACAATTGCAACAAATTTATTTATCAAAACATAATTTTTATATTTTTTTTGATAGTCAAATAAAATTTTCGACAAATCATTGAAATTACTTTCGAGATATTTTCTCATTGTAAATGGATGCTTTGCAAATACAAGTTTCACACCTAATTTTGCCATACTATCTCGCCAAGCAAAATCATATTCATTTGGCTTTTTATCCATATAAACAGCCATTACTGTGGATAAATTCGAATCCTCGGGAGTTAATTGCATTGCTTTGTTTTGTTCTAAATTAAAATCTGTACTATTCGATATTGCAGAGTAATATCTATGTAAATCCTTCAATTGCAAATCAATTTTTTTTGCAATTTCAAAATACTGATCAGAATTTTGTTTGATATTTGAAAATAATTCTTTTAGTTCAGCAAATTTATTTACAATTTCATTAGGTATTGCCAAAGGGATTATATCAGGATCGAACTCTAAAGAAAGAAATTCATTCAAAGAATTACTAAATGGCTCAAATTCATTAATACCTGATGTTTCACTTGCTGAATTATTTGACCCTAAATGCATTACACCCTTGTAATCAGTAATGCAATTTGGGTATATTTGAATAAATTTTTCCCCTGAATCTAAAGGTAATTCCTGTGTTCTATGTTCAGAGCCACTCGAAGAATAAAATACTTGTTCCATTGCGGCTTTAGGTCCTAAATATGACCAAAAACCAAGACCAACATCACTCGAATTATCTTCTTTTTTTGCAAAGTATTTGATACCAAATTCTAAAAGTTCAGATTCTGTTAATTGAATTGTATTTATACCTTGAATTTTTGAATTCTTTAATTCGTTTTGCACCGCAGTTTCAATTTCTGTATAAGTTTCAATTAATGAATATTTAGCCAAGTCATTATGCTGTTCGTTTGTGCTTTTCTTTGATTTAATTGAATCTGTTTTCGATTCAATTTGATTAAGATTTTCAGAATTATTTTTAAATTCATTTTTAATTATTGTTTTATTTTCATCAATCAAATTAAATTGATTTGTAATTAGAAAAAATGAAATTAAAATCATTGATATTGTAGTCATTATGATTTTTCCTTTGTTTGTTAGGAAAGAATTTGAAAGCTCATTATTCAATTCAACATTTTCAATTAAAAGGCGCGCTTTTTCAACTGAAATTGGAGATTTGAAATTTCTTGCACTTTCAAAGTATTTATTTAAATTATTGTCGATATTTTTCATTGTAATTTGTCATTAATTATTAAAATTATAAATTTTATCAGGATTTAAATATTCATATTCAGACTTTAGAATCATACTCAACTTTTCTCTGGCTCGCTTTAATCTTGATTTTACTGCAGATAAACTACTGCTTTGAATCTCGCATATTTCTTCAATAGAAAATCCAGAAATTTCAAATAAAACTAATGATTCTTTTTGATTTTCAGGTAATTTATTTAATGCATTATATAAAGTCTCAATTTCCAAAGGCAAATCAGGAGTGAAGTCATTTGATATTAAACTATTCTCAGAATCTGCTTCATATTTTCCAAAAAGCCAACTTCTGCGGTGCTTCTGAATATATTTACTTCTTGCAACTTTAAAAATATATCCTTTAAAACAAGAATAATTTCTAAGAGATTCAAAATTTTCATAGGTTGCTATTATTGAATCTTGAATTAAATCTTCAGCATCTTTATTGTTTTTTACAAGCGCTCGAGCATACATAAATAAACTATCATTTACTTCACTTAACAATTTTAAAAATATTTCCTGCTTTTCCTTATTCACAATTTCTTTATTTATCTTTGCACAACCCACTCGCATAAATAGATGTTTAAGATTTAAAAAAGTTGCAAATCAATAAAAATTTTAAAAATATTGTTAATATCAAAAGACATATTTTTGATGTTATTAAAATATTAATGTTTGAAATAGTTTTACACATTATTGATTTTTTTTGATATTTAACATAAAGCTTTTTTCTTCCCATCTATCTTATTTTATTCTTATTTCAAAAAATATCGTATTTTTGTATTTTAGTTTGAATTTAATTTTTGAGAAAAAAAATGATTGATAATTCCAAAAATCTATATAGCGAAATTGAAGTTACTGTTGAAACTGCAAAAGAGCTTGGCTTAACCGAAAATGAATACAAAATGCTTTGCAAAAATATTGGTAGAACTCCAACTTACACCGAACTTGGCGTTTATTCCGTTATGTGGAGTGAGCACTGTTCTTACAAAAATTCTATCAAATTACTGAAAACTTTGCCGCGTTCTGGTGGTAGATTGCTGGTAGAAGCCGGAGAGGAAAATGCAGGACTTGTGGATATTGGAAATGGTTATGCAATTTGCTTCAAAATCGAAAGCCATAATCATCCATCTGCAATCGAACCGTTTCAAGGTGCAGCAACAGGCGTTGGCGGGATTTTACGCGATATTTTCACAATGGGCGCAAGACCAATTGCGGCATTGAATTCGCTTAGATTTGGAGAATTGGATAATCCTCGCACTAAATTTTTGCTTAATGGAGTTGTTGAAGGAATTAGTCATTACGGCAATTGCTTTGGAGTTCCAACTGTGGGCGGCGAAATTTATTTCGATAAATGCTATCATGATAATCCGCTTGTGAATGCAATGGCTGTTGGTATCGTAAAAACAGATAAAACTGCGTCTGCGGCTTCAAAAGGCAAAGGCAATCCTGTAATGATTATCGGAAGCTCTACTGGTAGAGATGGAATTCATGGTGCATCACTTCTTGCATCGAGAGAATTTGACGAACAAACCGAAAATATGCGTCCAACTGTGCAAGTTGGCGACCCATTTGCAGAAAAATTATTGCTCGAAGCAACTTTGGAATTGATTGAAGCCGGAGTAATTGTTGGTATTCAAGATATGGGAGCCGCAGGTATTTCTTGCTCAACTTCGGAAATGAGTGGCAGAACCGGTCATGGTATGATTGTTAATTTGGATAAAGTGCCTTTACGCGAAAAAACAATGTCGGCTTATGAAATTATGCTTTCAGAATCTCAGGAGCGTATGCTTGCTGTGATAGAAAAGGGCAAAGAGCAGATTGCAATAGATATTTGCCATAAATGGGACGTTCCATGCACTGAAATTGGCGAGGTTACCGATGATGGTTTGCTTCATATTTTCAGAAATAATCAAAAAGTGGTTGAACTGAATGCCGAAGATTTGGTGCTTGGCGGTGGTGCTCCTCAATATGATCGTGAATCAAAAGAACCAGAATATCTCAAAGAAACACGCAATTTCAATTTGGAAGAAATTAGAATTCAAAAGCCAATGGAAGGCGATTTCTGGGAAATTTTGAAATCTCCAACAATTGCTTCTAAACGTTGGATTTTTGAGCAATATGATTCGCAAGTTAGAACAAATACTGTTACAATCAAAGGCGATGCGGCTATTGTCAGATTGAAAGAAATTCCGGGCAAAGCAATTGCGTTAACAACTGATTGCAACTCAAAATATACATATCTCGATCCATATAAAGGCGGTATGATTGCAGTTGCAGAAGCGGCGCGTAACGTAGTTTGTACCGGTGCAGTTCCAGTTGCAATAACAAACTGTCTGAATTTTGGAAATCCTTATGACCCTGAAGTTTATTGGCAATTCAAAGAAGCAATTCGCGGAATGGGCGATGCATGTAGAGCGTTGGATACTCCTGTTACCGGTGGGAATGTTAGCTTCCACAATGAATCACAAAAGCATGCCGTTTATCCAACTCCAACAATCGGAATGCTTGGGATAATTGATGATTTGAATTTAACTATGAGCATGAATTTCAAAAGTGAAGAAGACGAAATTTTCTTGATAGGTAATAATCGTGAAGAACTTGGCGGCTCGGAATATGTGAAGCATTATGCTGAAAAAGTTAGTGGTCTTGCTCCAGAAATTAATATGGATGAAGAAATGCGTTTGCAAAAAACAATTCTTGCATTGATTCAATCCAAAACAATTAATTCTGCACACGATATTTCGGAAGGCGGTTTGGCAATTTGCTTGGCAGAAAAAGCAATTTCGTCTGATAATTTGGGCTGTATGATTCAAATTGATGATATTAATGTTGGAAAATTATTTGGCGAATCTCAATCAAGAGTAGTTGTATCTTGTTCGCCAGCAAAATTTGGCGAATTAGTAAATACTTGCAGTGCGAACAATGTACCCGTTCAAAAAATTGGCGATGTTCAAAAAGAAATTTTTGAAATTGAAAATTATATCAAAACTGATATTAATTCAATAAAAATAAAATATAATAATGCAATAGCCGATATAATGAAAGAGAAGTAGTGTTTTTTATTCTGCTGTTAATTTGGGATCAAAAATGATAGCAATTAGAGAAATAATTGAGATTCATAATAATACTATAAATATTAAACTTCCTTTGGACTTTCCAAAAGGTAAAGCTGAAGTTATTGTATTACCTGTTTCATCAAAAAAGAACAAAAATCCATTTAAGCCGGATTTGCCTGATTTGATAAATATTTCTAAGAAAGATTATGCTTCGCAGATAATTCTTGAAGATAGACTATGATTTTATATTTAGATACTTCAGCATTAGTGAAATTGTTTATAAATGAAACTTATTCTGAATTAGTTAGGGAATATTATAATAATTGCCGAGTTGTTGCTACAAGTAACATTGCTTATGTGGAGTTTAATTCTGCTTTAAGTCGAATTTATCGTGAAGGTTTGATTGATTTTCAGAATTTACAAAATATTAGGAATAATTTCGATAATCTTTGGAATTTTTATAAAATAATAAACTTTGATGATAATATAATTCAAAAAGCGACAAAATTGCTTTATGAAACAGAGTTAAGAGCCTTTGACAGTATTCATTTAGCATCAGCGGATTTTTTGAGGGAAAATACAAAAGATAATGTTTATTTTGCATGTTTCGATAAAAAGTTAGTTATGAGTGCTAATTTTATTGGATTAAAAGTTTTAAATAATCAAAACTGATATTAATTCAAAAAATATTTGTAATAATGCAATAGCCGATATTATGAAAGAGATTTAAAAAATATTTTTTAGGTAAAAGTTTAAAGAAAATAGCATTAAAAAAATAAATAATAAAAATTATTAAAGGATAAAAATGAAAATTTTTCAAAAAATTACAATTTTAGTTGCAATTGCAATTATTTTTATTTCTTGTGAAGAAAGAAGAGATCCGATCGAGGTTGTGAAATTAGCCGACTCGGTTTCCAGAAATATCAAGTCTGCCGAATTCGATATTATTCGAGAATATAAAGACGGTGAAAAAGATAAAAAAGATACTGTTAAAGTATTTATAAAAAGAAGAGATATGCAGTTAGATCCATTGGGATTTTCATTGAGATTTGAATATAAAAATGGATTAAAAGCAACATTTAACGGATTGGAATATAGATATTTAGTGCCAAGTGAAAATAAGATGGTTGTTGTTGATACAAACAATCAAGCATTTAGAGTTTTAGCGGGTAATTGGATTACCGGTGCGGTTCATTTAGTATTGACTAATTACAGTAACATCGAAGATATGCTTGCAACCAAGGACAGTTTGAAAAATCTTGGTGCTGAAGTTTATAAAGATGAAAAAACATTCCGCATTGGATTTAATAAATTTTATGAAGAATATGGCGTTTATTCTCAAGATATTGTAAATTACAGCATAAATGACTGGTTGCCAAGACGTTATGCAAACACAAGTTATATGCAGGGCGATACCTTATACAGAGAATATAGATATTCAAATATTAAAATAAATCCTGCTTTGGATGATAAATTATTTGTATTAGACTTGCCAAGCGGTTACACAATTGAAAATTATGAAGCACCAAAAGAAGCTGGAGAAATGCCATCGGGCGCTCCTATGCCAAGTTTTGAGCTAAAAGATATTAATGGAAAAACTGTTAATTCTTCAAGTTTCAAAGGTAAGGTTATGGTTCTTGATTTTTGGGGAACATGGTGTAAATGGTGCGTTACTGCAATGCCTAAACTTCAGGAATTGAATAAAAAATATGAGAAAAATAAGAAAGTAGAAGTTTTAGGAATTAGTTGTGGCGAGCCAGATAATGCAGACCCAAAAGCTTTCCTTAAAGAACATAATGCTACTTATAATTCATTATTGGTTGGAGATGAGGTTGCAAGAAGTTTTGGCGTACAAGGATTTCCAACTATAATCGTTGTAGGTAAAGACGGAAAAATTGCACATACAAAATCAGGTTTTAGCGAAACAATGGTCGAAGAGTTAAGCACAATTATCGAAGCAGAACTTAAGAAATAATGAACAAATATTTGCTTATAATATTAACAGGTTTAATCGTTGTCTTTGATTTAAAAGGCAGCGATTTGCCTGATTCTATATCTAAGCGAATTTTAAATTTATCTGTCCCGCAAAAAATCGATACACTACAAAAAATATGCTGGGAAAATAGATTTACAGTTCCGCTGGTTTCAATTCAAACCGGCAAACAATCAATAGAATTTGCAAGACAAATAAATAATTACGAAAAATTAGCTAATGGATTGAATTATGTTGGTGTTGTTTATATGCATAGAAGTGACTATGTTCTTGCAAATCAATATTTTCAGGAAGCATTAGTAACAGCCGAGAAGAACAATCTAACATTGCAATTGGGATATGCGAACAATAATTTGGGTCATATCAGAAAATTTAAAGGAGATTTTACTGAATCATTAAAATATCTTCGAACCTCATTGAGTATGATGCAAAAGTCTGGCGATAAACAAGGTATTGGCTATGCATTTTTACTTTTGAGCCAATTATTTTACGATATGAAATTATATGATTCTGCTTTTGTCTATGCAAATAATTCTTTAGAGATTCGCAAAACATTTGCAACAAGAACTTCAATTGCAAGGGCACATCACGCAGTTGGTTCTGCTTTGGAAGGATTAGGTAGATACAAAGAAGCTCTTGAACTTTATCTATCAATAAAAGATGATCTTAGCGACCAAGTGATTGACGGAAGATGGCATATCACAGTTGCAAATTGCTATCTTCTTATGAAAGATTATGAGAACGCAATTCTCTATGCAAATCAAGCATATACCTCGAAATATTCGAATCAAGTTTTATTTGAATCTGCAAAAATATTGTCTGAATGTAATGAAAAAATGGGGAGATTTGAAAAAGCCCTTATGTTTCATAAAAAAAGTGTTGAATATAAAGACAGCTTGTTTTCGGATGAAAAATCCAAACAATTAGAAGTGATGACCTTCACTTATAATGATGAAATTAAATATATGAAAAATCAAAAGCTGAAAGAAGAAGCTGAAAAGGAATTAGAAACCAAAAATATTATGTTAATTTCATCAATTATTGGATTGTTAATTTTTTCATTTGCTTTATGGATTCAATTTCGTAGCCGTAAAAATGAACAAATTGCAAATCGTTTATTGAACGAAAAAAATATTCAGATACAAATGCAATCAGATTCATTAGCTGAATTGAACGCAACTAAAGATAAATTATTCTCAATTATTGCCCACGATTTAAGAAATCCTGTTGGTAGTTTCAAGCAAGCAATTGAATTTTTGAAAGATAATTTTGAAATTTTAGAAAAAGAAGAATTAAGAGAATTCTTGCAATTAATGGAGAAAAATTCCATTTCTGTTTATAATTTGCTTGATAATTTATTGGAATGGTCTCGCTCCCAAAGAGGATTGATACAATTTAATCCGGTATTGATTGATTTTCATTATATAGTAAATAATTTATTCCAATTGCTTAAATTTACTGCTGATGATAAAAAGATCAAACTTGTTAATGAAGTTCCGCAAGAGTTTTTGATTACGGCAGATGTTAATATGCTTACTGCAATAATTAGAAATTTGGCAACAAATGCAGTGAAATTCACACCTGAAAATGGCTCAATTACTATTGGAATTTCTGATACTAATGCTGATTTTGTTCATTTTTATATCAAAGATACAGGCGTTGGAATGTCTGAAGAGATTTCATCAAAACTATTCAATAGCAGAGGTACAATAACTACCGAAGGCACAGCAAACGAAAAGGGTTCAGGTCTTGGTCTTATTTTGGCTAAAGAATTTGTTGAAAAGCATGGCGGAAAGATTTGGGTGGAAAGTGAAATTGGTGTTGGTAGCACATTTTGGTTTTCATTGCTAAAAAATAAAGATTAAAACACTACATCTTTTTTTGAAAGTTAGATCAGAATAATTGAATTAAATTCCCAATGATTGAGTTCATACATACCACAGTAGCCATTGGGCTCTGCTTTTTGCATAGAAAAATTCTGTGTTATTAATAAATTAAAGTATTGCACATGTAGATACAGTTAAATTTAATCTACAAATTTTTTCGGACAATATTTGATTTCCATCTAAGTTATGTAAAATTTAATTATTTTAATTTGTGATTACTTTGTTAGTTAAATTATTTTTGACTAATTTTGTTTGTTATTTTTGTTAATTTTTGAAGAACTATTGTGTTTTTCGATAGAGTAATTTGCAAAATTCAAAAGCACAATTTGAAGTTTATGAAAACATTAGTTATTGTTAGGCATGCAAAATCGGGCTGGGACAA
Source organism: bacterium (assembly GCA_024710535.1). GTDB lineage: Bacteria > Bacteroidota > Ignavibacteria > Kapaibacteriales > UBA2268 > JANJUO01. The sequence continues at coordinate 437 of JANJUO010000229.1, read as the reverse complement.
TCCCGATTTAACAGATTTTGAAAGACCATTAACAAAAAGAGGTCATAGAGATGCTCCATTTATGGGTGAATTGATTGCCCAAATGGGTATTTCTCCTGATATAATTTTATCAAGTACAGCAAATCGTGCATATACAACTGCCGGCTATTTTGCTGATGCATTCAAATATCCAAAAGACAAAATTATTAGCGAGAAAAGTATTTATGATCGAGGCATCAGATTTATTATTAATCTGATAAAAAATCTTGATAATAATATCAATACAGCAGTTTTATTTGGTCATAATCCTGATATAACTTCGCTTGCGTCTTTTTATTCAGGTGAATATTTAGACAATGTACCTAAATTCGGTATTGTTTGCAATTATTTTTATATAAAATCTTTGAATTATTCATATATAGAAAATGGCAAACTAAGAATTTATTAGTTTACCAAAA
>JANJUO010000179.1 GCA_024710535.1 bacterium | reverse complement strand
TGATGCAAAAAAAGGAACAGCAACTGTAGTTTTACCTTTTGATGAAAATTTAATTAAAGCATATCCTGCTTCAATGTTTGATATGATGGGCTTACAATTGGATTATTTCAATGTTCCTCTTTTGACATACAATGTTGCTGTTTGTGCAACTACAAGAGCTTATGTAACATCAATGATTAATGCTGGCAAAAAAGTATTCATTAGTGCTGAAGGTCTTGCAGCTCAATTAGGTACTACAAATGATGACGTAACTGCTCCAGCATTTGTAAACTCACTTGGTATTACAAAAAATGGAAATCCAACATTATCAGTAAGTGTTAATTCACAAGGTCAGATTACTGGTTATTTACAGAAAAAATTAAAAGGCGCTTCTGGCAATTTTGCTGAAGGTACTGATTTAGCTGTAAATACTGAAAATGAAGCATCAAAAAGATCTATCGCATTAGATAATATCAAAACTATGGGCAATGCTAAAATGTTGCTTGACCATGTTAATGATGCTGGTGCATTTGTTCATGCAAACTCAATTACAAATGAAATTGGAAACTCAAGATTAGTTTATTTGGGTCACACTTTTGAATCAGTTAATTCAAATCAAAAAACAAAATTAGGTCAAAATATTATTGCTTATCTTTGGGGCGAAGCAACTAAAGTTGGTCCAAAAGCAGTTCTTTCAACAAACAAAGTTAATTTTGGCAATGTGAAAAAAGACGAAAAATCAACTAAAGAAGTTACAATTACAAATGAAGGCGATGAAGACTTTACAATTTTCTCTGTAATGCTTGAAAATGATTCGAAATCAGTTTATAAATTAACATCTGGCGCTACTTATTCTACAGTAAAAGCTGGTGCTTCACATAAAATAAATGTTGAATTTGCTCCAAAAGAAGATGATAAAACTTATACTGCAAAAATCGTTGTAAATACAAGTATTGGCGGTAGCACTGATTATACAATCAATCTTGAAGGCGAAAGTTCAACTGTTTCTGTTAAAGATGGTATTGCCGGTAATTCAGACGTTTTCACTATGATTGCAGGTCCAAATCCTTTTGCTACAAACTCAATGTTAAGCTATAACTTAGCAGGCGAAATTTCAAAAAATATTGAAATTACTATGATTGATATGAGCGGAAAAACCATTTCTACATTATTAAATTCAGTTGTTGCTCCAGGTGCTGGATCAATCGAACTTAATTCAAATAACTTAACAAATGGTACTTATTATATCAGAGCAAATGTAGATGGCTACACAACTCAATTACCAGTTGTAATCGTAAAATAATTCGATTATAATATTTATTCAGAGAGAAGCCCGCTTTTTGTGGGCTTCTTTTTTTTATAGATATAATGAAATGATATTAAATTACTGGATTCCTCGTTTAGATCCTAATGACATCGAAGTAGAAATTAGTCATATCGAGCAATGCGAGATATCCATAAATACTATTTCGTCAGTTGTTACAACTGACGCCCAGAAAAGTGTCGGTTTTAACAACCGACAGAACCAATTTAGTATTTTCTTTACTGGATTCCTCGCTATGTTCCTAATGACAACACATTTATTTGTCATTTTCTTTTTAGTGCAAACATAGTTTTCAGTGTAGCCTCGGAATGACGGCTTTTCAGATTAGTATATTAATTGTTCATTTTGTTACAACCGTTACCAAACATATATAAATCAAGTCAAAAGTTATGATAATCCTAATATGATCGAATAAATTTTTCATATTTGAAAGCAATTAGCATTGAATCTACATTGATTGAAATTAGTAAATTGAAAAAAAATCAAAAAAGTAGCATTTAAAATGTAATTTTTTTGGCTCAAATCTGTTTATACATTTTGGGAAAACTTTTTTTTAAAATAGTTTTTAGCTTAGCAATAAATAACTTTGATAAATGGAAATTGTTACAAAAATATTAGCATTTTTAATGTTTTCAACTTTTGCTTTTTCTGCAAATGATCCAATTTATTTGATCTATGCTGATAGTTTGATGGGAACGAATACAATAGAGCAGAAATTTCGTGAATTTTCGGGAAATGTTCAATTAAGGCAAGGTGATGTTAATGTTCGTTGCGATTATGCTAAGCAATTTATCGAAGAGAATCGCGCCGAAATGATTGGCAATGTTGTAATTACTCAAAAATCATTAACACTTAAAGCTCCAAAAATCAATTATTTTGGAAATGAATACACGGCTTACGCAACTGGTGGAGTGGAAATAACCGACAATAAAACAACATTGAATGCAAAAGAAGGAATTTATCAAATCAAACCTGCTATTGCAAATTTCAGGGGTGATGTCGTTATAATTGATGATTCGGTTATGATTAATTCTGATTTTATCACTCATCACCGCAAAACAAATAATAGTTTTGCATATAGCAATGTAGTTGTTCGTGGCAAATATACAAATGTAATAATTGTTGGCGATACTATTATCAATTATTCTCGTGAATTTCATACAATTGCAACGGGTGCTCCTGCACTTTTTCAGATTGATTCATCTTATATAGATGCAGATTCAATGCTATCAACCTCCGAACTTGTTAAAGTGAAAAGATTGAAATACGACACATTGACTATCACTGCGGATACAATGGAAGCATTTAGAGAGCCCGGAAACGAAAGATATGTTTTCAGAGAAAATGTACAAATTTTTAGAGATGATGTTTCTGCAAAGTGCTCAATTGCAAATTATCTAAAAGATGGTGAAGGCATGGAGCTTGGCGGTGATCCAATTGTGTGGTACCAAAATACTCAATTATTTGGTGATTCCATTAAAATTGATATTCCAAATAATCAATTGAAAAAATTGCACGCACTCTCGAATTCATTTGCCGCAACAATGGATGATTCTTTGAATTTTGTGCGCAAAAATCAATTATCTGGTAATGAAATAGAGATACTTTTTGAAGGCGGAAAAATAGATAAAATCAATTCTTATAAAGATGCAAAAAGTTTGTATTTCTTTGCTGATGAAGAAGGTAATAACGGCGCAAATAGAACAACAACAGATACAATCAGATTTGCTTTCAAAGATGGCGAACTTGAAGATGTTTATTGGCTTGGAGTGTCTTTTGGAGAAAATATCTCCGAAAATATTGTTTATAGAAATGAAAAACTCTACTATCTTCCCCAATTTCGTTGGGTTGAAAATAGATT
>JANJUO010000133.1 GCA_024710535.1 bacterium | reverse complement strand
TTCCAAAGACATAATTGCAACGTCATTAGGGAATGCAATTGTGAATTGTGAATTTACTGTATGAAGAGCAACTCCGGTAGTAGCATTTTCCAAAACTGCCTGAATGTTATAAATACCACTTGGAGTATTTGTAATATTTGTCAAGTCTAATGCACCAGTTTCCAAAACGCCAGCCAAATCTTTAGCATAAGGCATATTCACTCTTATTAAGTTGCCGAGTGGTTGTGGGTTTGGATAAACTTTATCTGATGCGGTTACGAATGGGGAATCCAATGCAGTATAAATAAGTTTTGAATTACCAACAGGACCATTAATTGTATATCTAATTTTCACTTCCGGCTGACCGGCAGCTCTGCTTATTCTAACATGAGGATGGTTTTCACCTGTATATACTGAGCCAGTTGTCAAGATTGTGCTTGAATTCGGATAAATATCAGCAATTCTTGCAGAGGTTGACAATGTGAAGCAACGTCCTACAGGGAAAAACTGCACAACATTTTTTGTAAGCCAAGTTTGATTGTTAGGATTACCGGGATTGTAATACAATAAAGATGCAATTTCCGGCTGTCTTGGTTGGATGTTGATATATCTTGTAGTTACAGAACCAACAAATCCAAGCCAACCATTCACACCACCACCACCAATACCTGAAGCATTACCGTAGATAATCTGAATTTCGTTTGTAGTTTCATAAAACTTAATTTGCGTATCAAAAGTTGCACCTGTCTGATCTGTGATATATCTTGCACCTAATTGCTGAACAGTGAGCACTCTAAAAGGTGCAGATCCCTCAACCTTATAAGAAAGAGAACCTTCTGTGAATAAATCTTTGCCATACCAATAAATTGTATTTGTATTACCGGCAAAGTTAGGTGTGGATAATCCGCTTGGATTTCCTACCGCATTAAATCTAATCCAACCATTACCATAAATATAAATAGAGGTAATATTTTGGTTGTCATACGAAAAAGTGAAAGGCATGTTGAAATTAATCCAAGGATCATTTCCTGCACCGATTTGAATCGGATTTTCAAGAACTTTCCAAAATTCAACTGTTTCACGAATAGTTGCTGTATTGAGTGCCTGTGCTTGCATATTCTGCATACAAACAAAAAGTAAGCCCAGAAGTATAAAACCCCGAAGTAACTTATTTGATCTCACTACAAACCTCCAAAATTTAATAAATTAAAAAATATCATTATATATCATTATTCCAAATTCTTACTAATTGACCAAATGCCACAATAGATGCGGTTTTTGGCGTTTTTTATATGTTTTCGTCACAAAATATTTCGATAATAATCCAAATTTTACAATTCCAACTTACAAAATTAACAAATTTCTTAAAATAATCTAAAAAAATATATCATAAATTAAACAATATACAAAATTTAAATTACGATATTTATTTTTACCAATAAAAAAAAATTATTCAAAATGTGATTTTTTTTGTCATTTATTTGATTTTTTTATTGTATTTTTGATTTCGTTTACAGTTTTGTTGTTTTTATTGTGTAAATTTTAACACACTTAGTAATTTATGAAAGATAATACACGCAAGTCGAAAATGACTAATTCAGGCATTGTTGTTGCCGATGATTTTGATTTAACATTAAGACCATCATCATTTGATGAGTTTACCGGGCAGAGAAATATTGTGGAAAATCTCAAGGTTTATATCTCAGCCGCTATAAAAAGAGGCGATTCGCTTGATCATTGTTTGTTTACCGGTCCACCGGGACTTGGCAAAACTACTTTAAGCCATATCATCTCCAAAGAAATGCACACAAATATCAAAACTTCTTCCGGACCTGTGCTCGAAAAGCCGGGAGATCTTGCCGGTATCCTCACAAATCTTGAAGATGGAGATGTATTTTTTATTGATGAAATTCACCGATTACCTACCACAGTCGAAGAGTATTTATATTCGGCTATGGAGGATTTCAAAATTGATATTATGATTGAAAGCGGACCAAATGCTCGATCTATCGAATTGGAATTAAAAAAATTCACTCTCATTGGTGCAACTACTCGTGCAGGATTGCTAACGGCGCCACTAAGATCGCGATTTGGAATAATTCATCGACTTGATTATTATAATAGCGATGACCTTGCAATTGTGATTAAACGATCTGCAGGAATTCTAAAAGTTCCAATTTTTGATGATGCGGCTTATGAACTTGCAAGCCGATCTCGTGGAACCCCAAGAATTGCAAATCGTTTGCTTAGACGCACTCGAGATTTTGCTGATGTCAAAGGAAATGGCACAATCACTATGGATATTGCGCAATTTGCACTTGATAGACTTGAAGTGGATCAATACGGATTGGACGAAATGGATAAAAGAATTATTCAATCAATTATAGAAAAATTTTCCGGCGGTCCCGTTGGGCTTACTAATATCGCAACTGCAGTAGGAGAGGACTCCGGCACAATCGAAGAAGTATATGAGCCATTTTTGATTCGCGAAGGATTCATCACTCGAACTCCTCGAGGAAGGCAAGCTACAGAACTGGCATATCGCCATTTTGGCTACGATATAAAACCAACAATTAATAGTTTATTTGGAGTTATTTAATTATTTGACAAGATTGAGTTTATATATTGTAATATTAATTTTTATTGCTTCACAAATTGCTCCAGCAATTTCAAATATTATTATTTATATCAACTTCAAAATACATCAGGACTATATTGCAAAGCAACTTTGCGTCCAAAAAGAAATCGATGATAATAAATGTCAGGGATGCTGTCAATTAAAAAAAGAAGTTGAAAAAAATGAAACTCCTCAAGTTCCTGCATTATTAAAGAATCTCGAAAATTTGCTTTTTCTAAGAAATTTAAATTCATATAACGATAAAATTCTAAACCATTTTTGGGTTGTTGAGCTTCCCAATAACAGTTATTCCTTAATTTTCAATCATATTAAACCGGACACACCTCCACCTAAATATTTTCAATAAAAATTATATTTACTCGAATCATAATTAAAGTGAATTATTTTACAGCATTGTTTCCAAGAGTAATTGGTCTTTGGGTTGTTGCAACCGACACTTTGTTGCTCGGCAGTTGTAACAATTTAAGGAACTGAAAAAATGCTATTCTTGTTCAGCTATGGATTAATTATGGTTTATTAACTATTTTTTTGAATTTATTTTAGGAAATAAAAATGAAATTACAATCAATTTACATTGTAGTTATTTTATGTATTTATACGAATACATTTTCGCAAGATACAATACAGAAGTTTTCCACA
>JANJUO010000127.1 GCA_024710535.1 bacterium | reverse complement strand
CAAAGGCCTTTACAGCCTCACCAGCCAGCTTGCGCCGGGTAGTGGTGGTGAGGTGAACTGCAATAATAATGTGGATGCAGAAAAGCTCGATTACTTCCACGATTGAGCTGAGTCGATATTGATTGTTTGATTATCTTTGCGCTCCGATTGGCGAGGTAGCTCAGGTGGTTAGAGCGTCGGATTCATAACCCGAAGGTCAGGGGTTCAATTCCCCTCCTCGCTACAAAGATGGTCGGTGGTCGATAGTCGGTGGTCGGTGGTCGGTGGTCGGTGGTCGATAGTCGGTGGTCGATAGCCGATAGCCCCTGACCAGGAACCAGGAACCAGGAACCACTACCCAGGAACCAATTAAAATGGACCTCAAGTCGCATTTCGCTTCCTTCCGCAAGGATATCATCGGCGATGACCTGTACTTCCAGACCCCATTCGGTTCGAAAAAAATGCTCTATGCCGACTGGATAGCCAGTGGCAGGCTCTACCGGCCTATCGAGAAGGCGATTAGCGAACGCTTCGGCCCCTTCGTTGGCAATACACATACCGAGACCAGCGAGACAGGTACCAGAATGACCCGTGCCTATCATCACGCACAGAAGATCATCAAGCAGCATTGCAATGCCGGCCCCGACGATGTGATCATACTCGCAGGCTTCGGAATGACAGCCGTGGTGAACAAGCTTCAGCGCATCCTCGGGCTGCGGCAATGCGGCTGGATCAGCGGCCACGACTGCATGCAGGAACGCGAGCGCCCTGTGATATTCCTTACTCATATGGAACATCACAGCAATCATACATCCTGGTTCGAAACCATCGCCGACGTGGTGATGCTGCCGCCCACAACGGACCTGCTCATCGACCTTGAAGCCATGCGCCGCACCGTCGAGCAATACAGCGAGCGGAAGCTGAAAATTGGTGCCTTCACCGCCTGCAGCAATGTAACAGGGATCGAGACACCATACCATCAGATGGCAAGGATAATGCACGAGAACGGCGGACTCTGCTTCGTCGATTTCGCGGCATCAGCTCCATATGTCGATATCAACATGCATCCTGCCGACCCCATCGAGAAACTGGATGCTATCTATTTCAGCCCCCATAAGTTTCTGGGTGGACCCGGCTCCTCCGGAGTGCTCATCTTCGACTCGAAGCTTTACAACCGCAAATCGCCCGATGATCCCGGTGGAGGAACCGTTGACTGGACCAATGCCTGGGGTGAATACAAGTACTCGGACGACATCGAAGTCCGGGAAGATGGCGGAACCCCGGGATTCCTTCAGGCAATTCGCATCGCGCTCTCCATCGAGCTGAAGAACAAGCTGAATACCAGCATGATGCGTGAACGGGAACATGAACTTGTTGCCTATACCTTTCAGCGCCTCTGCCCCATTCCCGGGCTGCACCTGCTCGCCGACAACATGAAGGAGCGCCTGGGTGCTATATCCTTTTATATAGATGGTCTGCATTATAACCTGCTCGTTCGCCTGCTCAACGATCACTACGGGATCCAGGTTCGCGGTGGCTGCGCCTGCGCCGGCACCTACGGGCATTTCCTGCTCGATGTGACTTATGAGCGCTCACACCGGATCACAGAGAAAATCAACCACGGCGACCTGAGCGAGAAGCCGGGTTGGGTGCGGGTAAGCCTCCATCCAACAATGAGCGATGAAGAAGCTACATTTCTCTGCGATGCCATCGAATACATCGCAGCAAATCATAAAGAAATGGGAATGGCTTACACTTACTCAGCGAAAACCAACGAGTTCATCCATTCTTCTGACGAGAGCCATCATGCCGATGTTGCGGCTTGGTTTGCCATCTAGTCGGTGGTCGGCAGTCGGTAGTCGGTAGTCCGCCGTCCATTATGTATCGCCATCGACCACCGACCACCGACCAGATACAATTTCTCTTGCGCAATAATATAGAAACCACTACCTTTGCCCCCCTGAAAGAATTTTAGTCATGGCTAAGAAAACCAAGGAAGCAAGAGTACAGGTGATCATGGAGTGCACGGAGCACAAGGAAAGCGGACTGCCTGGCACATCACGCTACATCACCACCAAGAGCAAGAAAAACACCCCGGAAAGGCTTGAGTTGAAGAAGTACAACCCAATTCTCAAGCGCAAGACCGTTCATCGCGAAATCAAGTAACAGGACAGAAACATGGCAAAGAAAGTAGTTGCATCGCTGCAAGCCGCCGGTAAAGAATTCGCCAAGGTGATCCGTACCGTGCGCTCAACCAAGACAGGCGCCTACACCTTCAAGGAAGAAATCATCCCCAACGACCAGGTTAAGGACTACCTGGCCAAGAACAGCTAATACCCGCCCTGCCGGGAGAATGGAAGCTTTTTCGGCAACGGAAAAGCTTCTTTTTTTGGTCGGTGGTAGGCTGGTCGGTAGTCGATAGTCGATAGTCGATAGTCGATAGTCGATAGTCGATAGTCAATGGACAACGGACTACGGACAACGGACGACAGACAAAAGGTCTCACTCAGAACCAGAATCCAGTCAGGAATCAGAATCGAGAATCAAATCCCGAATCAAAATCTAGAATCCCGAATCAGAATCTCAAATCACCAATCACAAATCTCAGATCCCATGGGTTTCTTCAGCTTCTTCCGTAAAGAACAAAAGCAGGACCTCGACCAGGGCCTGGCCAAAACGAAGGAGAACGTCTTCAGCCGCCTCGCCCGGGCACTGGCCGGCCGATCGACTGTCGATGCTGACGTTCTGGATGAACTGGAGGAAATCCTCGTCAGCTCCGACGTCGGGGTGAACACCACACTCAAGATCATCGAACGTGTCGAGAAGAGGGTCAGCAAGGACAAGTATATGGGCACCTCCGAGCTGAACCGCATCCTCCGCGAGGAAGTTGCAGGGCTGTTAGAGGACAGTAAGGCAAGCGAAGCCGTCGATTTCAGTCTGCCCGAAGGTGTGAAGCCCTACGTAATCCTTGTTGTTGGCGTGAATGGAGTTGGCAAGACCACTACTATTGGAAAGCTTGCCGATCAATTTCGCAGTGCCGGCAAGAAAGTGGTACTTGGCGCTGCCGACACCTTCCGCGCAGCCGCCGTGGATCAGCTTAAAATCTGGGCCGACCGTTCCGGTGCCGCCTTCTGCAGCCAGGGCATGGGCGCCGACCCTGCAGCTGTGGCATTTGAGACTGTGCAGACTGCTATCGCTCAGAATGCTGACCTGGTCATTATCGACACTGCCGGAAGACTGCACAACAAGGTTGGTCTGATGAACGAACTCGGAAAGATTCGTCGCGTGATCGCCAAGGTAATGCCGGACGCTCCGCATGAAGTACTGCTTGTGCTCGATGCAAGCACCGGCCAGAATGCCTTCGAGCAGGCAAGGCAGTTCATGGCTGC
>JANJUO010000111.1 GCA_024710535.1 bacterium | reverse complement strand
CCAAAGATGTGGCATGACGAATATGTTCGATATTTGCCGAATCAAGATATAATTCCATAATTTCTCCAATTATATTTTTGTTACAAAGTTATAAACTCAAAATTAATAATTGTTTGACTAATAACAAAGAAATATGGAATATTTATCAAATTAATAATTGTTTGATTAATAAGATATCCGACATTTTCACAATACCTGGCTTTGCTGTTCAATAAATCAAGTATATCTTTTATGAAATCAGACAGAAATCTCTAATCTACTTATTAAATTTTGATGTGGAAAAAAAGATATTTTTGTCAATTGTTCATATTTTTTCTTTTTGAAAAACTTCTAAATAATTGTAATCACATAAGGATTTCGACATTTTGAAATTTTCATTAAGCGAACAATATTAATAGATGAAGAAGAAAGCATGCATAGATTTCTATTGGGGCTGATTAGTTTCTAATAAAATAATTCGATTTACAATTTTTGTTGATAAATAACGTATATTGGTAAGTTTTTTTGACTTAATTGAAATTTAAATGAAGAAAATAATTGTTTTTTTTGCTATAATATTTTTTGTAAATAATTTACATTCCAAAAATTCCAAAGAAGAAATTTTCAATTCTTTGAAATCTAAGTATGGAAATTTAGAGTCTGTTTCTGCTGATTTTTCCTTATCAACCAACGACAAAATAAAAGGAAAATTTTGGGCAAAAAGCGGCAATAGATATGTAATGCAAATGGATAATAGGATTATCACTTGTAATGGAAATACACTTTGGAATTATTCTATCAAACAAAATAATGTTGTGATATCGAGTTTTGACAAGATGAGTGATGAAGTTTCTGTTGAGAAAATATTATTCGATTTGATGAATGATTATAAAATTCTCGAAGCCAAATCTGAATTATCTTCATCAAAACAAAAAAATCTAATGCTTCTCTTGGAAAGAAATAAACAAAATTCATCAAATTTGAATAAAGTTAAAATTTGGGTCAATCCAAATAATTATTCAATAAATTCAATCGGTATTGATAGAGGTGGGGAATTTGAAATTTGGAATCTGTCTAATTTGAAAATCAATGTAAAAGTTGAAGACAGCAAATTCGAATTCAAAACGCCAAAAAATGCCGAAGAAATTGATTTAAGATAGTTTGATTCTAATTGTTAACAAAATATAATTTTAATTTTTTATCAGATTTAATATTTTTGTATTGTGAAAAATTTGCAATTTGTAGAAGAATACATTATGAATGTAAAAAATACTTTTAGTGATGAAGAGATTCTTCATTTATCGGAAAGATTTAAAGTATTATCCGAACCTTCCAGACTCAAAATTTTGCGTTCTTTATTTGATGGAGAAAAATGCGTTACCGAAATAATAGACGCAACAGGTTTGATGCAGGCAAATGTGTCCAAACAGCTCAAAATTCTACAAAAAAACGGAGTAGTTGAGTCGAAAGCAGTTGGTTTGCAAAGAATTTACAGTGTGAAAGATTTTACTGTTTTGAAAATTTGCAACATTTTTTGCGGGATAAATAATAATTGATATGATTAAATTTTATCTAAAATTAATAATTGTAATGATTGTAACAGGTGCTTATTCAATTTATGCACTCATTAAAATGTCAATTGTGGGAGGTAGCGCCTTTCATAAAATCAATCAAAGTTGGTCGAAATTGTTGCTAAAAATCGTTGGAATCAAAGTTGAAATTTACGGATTAGAAAATTTAGAAAAAAACAAATCCTACATCTATGCTGTTAATCATTCAAGCTTGTTTGATATACCAATTTTGCTTTCTGGATTGAATGATAATGCAAGAATTATGTATAAAGAAGAATTAGAAAAAATTCCAATTTTTGGATATGGATTAAAGAAATCTCCTTTTATTTCTATAGAAAGAAGTGATGCAAGAAACGCAATGACAGCTGTCGAAAATGCTGCCAAGTCTATCAGAGAAGGAGACTCCGTTATCATTTTTCCAGAAGGAACGCGCTCCCCTGATGGAACATTAGGAGTTTTTAAAAGAGGCGCATTTTTGCTTGCCTCCAAATCTGGAAAAACAATTGTTCCGGTTACGCTGGTTGGATCTTCTGAGATTTTGGCGAAAGGTGCAAAACGCTTCAAAGAAGGCACAGTTAAAATGATAATTGATAAGGAAATTTTAAACAATTCTGATTCAAGAGAGGGTCAGGTTAAATTAATGAATACAGTTCGTGAAATAATTTCGAATAATTTAGAAAAATACAATTAAATATTGGAGATTTTTATGGCAATTTTAATATACATTTTTGCTTTTGCTTTTATTTTTTCTGCTACAAATGCCGCACTGCCAAATGATTATTTTATTAATAAGTATGGATCAATTTCTGATAGAATTATCGAAGAATCTATGAATGATTCTCTTGCATGGCAGAGACTTGCTTATATGTGCGATATGTTTGGACCGCGACTTTCAGGAAGTGACAATTTAGAAAATGCTTTGAATTGGATTGAAAATGAATTCAAAAAAGATAATTTTGCCAATGTAAAAAGAGAAATCGTAATGGTTCCAAATTGGCGAAGAAATTATGAAAAATGCGAATTACTTTCTCCAAGATATGCCGACATACCTATTTTGGGATTAGGTGGAACTATTGCCACTCCAAAGGATGGAATTATCGGAAAAGTCATTGTGGTGAAGAGTTTTGAAGAATTGGAAGAAAAGAAAGATTTAGTGAAGGGCAAAATTGTTGTTTATAATCAACCATTTTTGAATTATGGGCAATCAGTTCAATACAGAAGTCAAGGTGCAATTCGTGCCGCAAAATTAGGTGCTATTGCGTCATTAATTCGTTCAGTTAGTCCTAATACAAGCAGAAATCTTCATACAGGTATGATGGTTTATAACGATACGGTTCCCAAAATTCCTCATGCCGCAATATCACCCGAAGATGCAATGCTTTTGGATAGATTGCAAAGTTATGGTGCTACTCCTGAAATCAAAATTATTCTGAATGCAGAAACTTTACCTGATAGAGAATCATGCAATATTATGGCAGAACTACGTGGCTCTGAATTCCCTGAAGAAATTATTGCAATTGGCGGACATATCGATTCTTGGGATGCCGGCACAGGTGCTCAAGATGACGCAAGTGGTTGTATTGCAACTTGGATGGCAGTGAAATTACTCAAAGAATTGAAAATTCAGCCAAAACGTACAATTAGAGTAGTTTTTTGGGCTAATGAAGAAAATGGAGTTCGCGGAGGAAATGCTTATAAAGATATGCATAAAAATGAGCCACACGCATTGATGTTTGAGATGGATGGCGGTGCTTTCGTTCCGTTAGCAATGCGATATACAGGTCCAGATTCGATTTTTGATCAATTGAAAAATGCAGAACCACTATTAAAAAAAATTGCTCCAATGACTTTCGAAAAAAGAGGTGGTGGCGTTGATATTGGACCTATGATGAGAGAAGGAATTCCCGGAATGAGTTTGCAAACTGATGACAAGGGAAAGTACTTTTATTATCATCATTCACATTCTGATACAGCAGACAAAGTTGACCCTAAAGATTTGAATCAGTGTGTTGCCTCAATAGCATTATCAATTTTAATTTATGCAGATTTACCTTTTGAATTATTAAATAGAGAAAAATATGAAAAATCAGGAACTCGCTAAAAGTATTTTCGATGCTTCTTATATCACAGGAGAATTTTTATTAAGAAGTGGCAAAATTAGTAATGAATATTTTGATAAATACAGATTTGAATCTAATCCCAAACTGTTAGATAAAATTACTGATGAAATGTTGAGTTTAATTCCAAAAGATACTGAAATTCTTGGTGCTTTGGAAATGGGTGGCATACCAATTGCTACACTTTTATCTTTGAAATCAGGTTTGCCGGTATGTTTCATACGCAAAAAAGCTAAAGAATATGGCACAAAAAACATTGCAGAAGGATTGGATTTCAAAGGAAAGAAAATGTTGCTCGTTGAGGATGTTGTTACAAGTGGGGGACAGATAATTTTATCTGCAAATGAACTTCGAGCATCTGAAGCTATAATTGAAGTTGCTGTTTGTGTAATTGATAGAGAGTCTGGTGGTGTGGAAGCATTACAAAAAGATAATATCAACTTGAAAGCACTTTACACAATGAGCGAACTCAAAAACGCCAAATAATTTGTTAATTGTCAACTAAATAATTTTTTTTTCAACAAATTTTATTTTGTTGTTGATGAATTATTTCTTAATTTTAGAATAAGATATTTTTGTCTTTTAATTAATTGTTTTTTATCTTAAAGAGGTTGGTTTATGTTAAAAAAATTACTTTTTCTCGCATTAGCATTATCATTTGCTAATATTATTTTTGCACAAGGTGTTGCGGAGGGCTGGAAATTTTCAGGTCATTCACAAATCAGAGGCGAGCTCGATAGCAAAGATTTGGATTTCAAATCTCAAATGAATTCATTTACTTTGATGAAAACCAGATTAAGTGTTGAAAAAACTTTCGAAAATAACTTCAAATTCTTTGTTCAAATGCAGGATTCAAGAGTTTTCGGTATGGAAGGAACAACACTTACAGATACTAAGAATGTTGATTTGCATCAAGGTTACGTTGAAATGAATAATTTTCTGAATACTGATTTTTCTTTAACTCTCGGTAGAAAAGAAATTAGTTACGGTTCGCAAAGAGTTATCGGACCAAACGGCTGGAATAATGTTTCCAGAGCATTTGATGGCGTGAATGTAAAATACAAATCGGATGGATTTTGGATTGATGCGTTCAGATACACTATTAATGCCACAAATAATCTTGCTGTTGGGTATCCTTATACTTCAAAACAAGATGTTACTTGGTCTATGTACGGTTTGTGGGCAAATATTACTATGTCCGAAAAAACTAAATTAGATGTTTATGCTCTTTATGATGCAGACTTAACCAAAGTTGGCGTTGATAATAAATACGAAAAATATACTGCAGGATTGACTTATTGGGGAAATTACGGTGAATTATCAACAACTGTTGATGCGATTTATCAAGGTGGTACTTATACTGCCGCGGCAAACACACCACTTGACATTTCTGCTTATTTGATTACATTCAAATTGCAATATGATGCAAAGCCATTTACAACATCCATTCATGCTGATATTCATTCAGGAACAAGTACTGAAGAATTGGCAAAAGGTAAAGATAGAAAATATCAAATATTTGATGCCACACACGGCTCAAAACATATTTTCTATGGAGCAATGGATTATTTCAATACAGCTGCAAGCAATATGCTTGACTATGGTTTGATGGATGTTTATTTGAGATTAATTCACAAAGCAGATAGCCCATTCTCAGCACAACTTGATGCACATTACTTTATGTCACCAAATCCTTATACAATCAATATTGATGGAACACCTGAAGAAAGAAGCGATTTAGGAATTGAATTCGATTTATTATTAAATTACCAAGTAGCAAAAGGTATCGGCTTTGAATTAGGCAATTGCGTTATGCTTCCTGGCGAAGTTTTGAAACATAAATACAATAATAAAGATGATATCGGATATTTTGGATATTTGATGTTAAGAGCAAATTTCTAAGCTATAATTGAAACATTTTCATTAAAAAACCACAGTTTATCTGTGGTTTTTTGTTTCTTAATACAGTTTCGTTAATCAGTTAAAGTCAGCTATAAATTTTTAATAGATGAGGATGTCAGTTCTACTAAATAATTTAATTTTAAAGTAGGCAAGACCATCTTCAATAACCATTTAGCAAAATTTTTTGCCTAATCAGGAAACCCAATTTTTCATTAACTTGCATGAACATAATTAGAAATTTCCCAAATTGTTCGGGCTGTTTTAATGGGTAAATGTTCTTTAGTCAAGTTGATTAATAATC
>JANJUO010000198.1 GCA_024710535.1 bacterium | reverse complement strand
GCTTTTCTTAGTAATTTGTAAATTCTTCGAAATTGTGGAAGAACTGTACCAATAAGCATATTTTTATCTGTATCAAGAAGATTTGCCGCATATTCATTAGCATCCAAGACAGACCATGTTTCCGGCTGAACAATAAAAACTGCATCCGAAGCATAATCAAAAAAAGATTTATACCATTGAAGTTGCTTTTCCAATTTGGCTATAACATTCGCTGATTCGTTTACCTCAACCTTATTTTCTTTTTTTGCTTTCGACATAAAAAATTCAAAATTGGTACAATTAAAATATTAAAAGCAATAAACGATTGATTTGAAAATTATTTTAATAAATTGGCTAAAATTATACATTTTTTTTGAGTAAGCTCAAAATCATTTTAAAATTATTTTTTTATGTCTATGTTTTTTGAGTATAATTATAATCTTTATAAAGATATTCTCGATTAAAATGAAACACCGATAACTAAACTGATTGCACCGGCATTTGCATTTAAATAACGATTCGTCGGATATTCAATAAACTCCATTCTTTGCATTTCATAACCAAGCCCAACATTAAAAATTGTATTATCGGATAATTTCATACACATTCCTGCTGTTGGATTTAGCAAAGCCCCTTCTACTTCCAAACTATTCTCAAGTTGGAAATTGTATCCTACTCCCAAAGAAATGTATGGAGAAAATTTGCTATCCATTAGATTTGCTCTGAAGTCAAAGAAAAATGGTAGTAATGTTTCTTCAAATTCAAAGTAATTTCTCAATCCTGTTCCAATTCCAATTGAAATGTATGGATGTAGTTGATATGCAAGAATTAAGTTTAGTTTCAACCTGTCGTACCCAAATTCGCCAACCCCAAACTGATAACCTAATTCAACTATTCCTCTGTAACCTTTGGGCAAAGACATATCATTTTTTGGTTGAAAATCTTCTTTTTCAAATTTATCAATTTCATTCATTTGAAAAACAAAAACATTTCTATCGGCTGTTTCGATTTTGATTGATTTATCAGGTACTTGCTCGATAATCCTGCCACGAATAATGCCACCATTTTTCAAATAAATAACATCTTCGGTATTGCTTTTTGCATATATAAATGTAGCAAATAAAGCAAACAACAAAATAACATAACTTTTTTTCATAATCTTTCTTTTTTTATAATTATACAATTCGGATTTCAAAAATATGGCTTTTTTCAATATGAACCCACAACATTATACAAATTAATTGATTATTTGTCTGAATACTTCCCAGAATTTGCTTGTTACATTCATTGCCAAGAACAAAAATTTAATTATCAAAGATGTTAATTTCCAAAATAAAAATAACATTTTTTTTATATTTCTATTTTTTTCACTATTTTTACATTGCAGCAGAAATTCAAAATGAAAACAAAAAAGTTGGGCAATTGCATTCAGCTGTATTATTATATTAATGGGGGAATTAATATGCAAATAGATGCTTTTTTAACGCCGTATTTTCCTGAGCAAGAGAACTTATTCAAAGATGCGATTGTTGTGATGCTTGATATTCTGAGAGCAGGAACAACAATTACAGCCGCACTTTCAAATGGTGCAAAAGAAGTAATACCAAGCGATACTCTTGATAAAGCGGTTAGAATCTTCAGTAATTTAAGTCGTGAAGTTCGTTTTTTGGGTGGCGAAAGAAATGGGTTGAAGCCGGACGGTTTCGATGCCGGAAATTCACCATTCGATTATTCCGAGCAAGCAGTTAAAGGGAAAAATGTAATTATATCAACAACTAACGGCACAAAAACCTTTGTTAAAGCAAAAAATGCAAAACATAGAATTATTGGTGCATTTGTTAATATGAATGCCGTTTTGGATTTTATTTTTGATGATTTGGACAACGACGAAAGCAATTTCGCAAATGCAAAAGTTTGCTTTTTGTGCTCGGGTACCAATGGTAGAATTTCTTATGAAGATACTTTATGTGCCGGTGCAATGATAAATTCGATATATAATCGCTATCTCTATAAAGGTGTGCAAATTTCGGATTCAGCCGAGGTTGCTCGCTATCTTTATAATTTTCATTCTTCGAATATGAAAGATTTTTTGATGACTCGCGAGCACCCCAAATATCTTCAAAAAATCGGCTACGAAAAGGATATCGACTTATGTTTTACTTTTGATAAATATCCTGTTGTTCCCTTGATAAATAATTCTACAATAACTCTTTCCGACAAAAAAAATTAATATAGATGGTGAATTATGTCTCAAATCGATCCAAATAATGAAATTAAGAAAAAAAAGAAACTGCAAGCCGAAGTTCCAATAGATCCGCCACAGCCACATGAGCAGAAGCCCGAAGCACAGAAAGTGGAGCGTCAATTCGATAATCAGTACAAAATTATGTCTGTTTTATTGATTATGTTTGCGGTATTGCTTTTTTTTGCATTGGTTTCATACACAACAAAAGATGAAGTTAATGCTCAAATCACTCTTAAGCAACTTTTCGAACTCGCATTTGGCAATGAAGAGCTCGAAGCCAAAGCGGCAACAACTCATAATTGGCTTGGGATTTTCGGAGCATTTTTGTCTGATTTTTTGATAAATGGAACAATCGGTTATGCTGTTTATCTGTTTCCGATTATTATAATTATATGGTCGAGATATTTATTTACCGGTGCAAAAATTCCAAAAGGAACAATTAGAAGAACTTATATTTTTCTGATTTTATCAATAATTTTTTCCACTGCAACGGCAAGTATGCAGAAATTGGCGATGTTTGCAGATTTCGAAAAAGAATTGAGCGGTGCAATCGGTCAATATCTATCCTGGCTTTTGGTTAGTACAACCGGTATGTCAGGTACTTTGATTTTGATGCTAACAGCAACAATAATTACAGTGGTAGTTGGGTTCAATCTTGATATGAGTGTTTTCTGGAAAAGAATGTCGCAATTGTGGAATAGTCTTTTCGAAAGTGCAAACGAGGCATATTCGTCATTCAAAGATGATATCAAAACGCAAAAAGAAGAAAAAACTCAAGAGAAAGCAGAAAAAGCAAAAATAGAAACTGTTGAGCAAAAAGTTGATCAAGTTATTTCAAATGAAATTCCAGAAAATCCAAAATATGAAAAAGTGGAGCATAAATCTGATGATGTTGTTGTTGGATATGGTAGCGATAATGACGCCACTTTGAATAGACCTGTGATTAATATTGTTAGAAAACCCTTGATTCGTAATGTTGATGATGCAGTGGTTGGAACCGGTTTGGATATGGAAAGAAGCGTAAATCATCCAATTGAACCAGTTCAAATTTCGGATGAAAAAACTACAGAAATTCAAATAAAACAAGAAGAAAAAATAATTCCTGAACCGGAGATAATTCCTGAGCCAAAGCCAATTATAAAAAATGAACCTAAAATTGAAGAAAAACATAGCAAAGTTACAATTAATCCGATTGTAAAAACTCAAACTGCCACTCAAACTGCAATAAAGGAAGAAAGTATCAATAAGCCAATACTGGCATCAGAGCCATTGAGTATCGATGTATCAAAAATTACACCTGCGGATAATACAGAATATTTGCCAAAATCTATTGTCAAAGAAGAAGTCAAACCACAAATCGCTAAAACAGAACCATTTGAAAAACCCGCTCTAACAGTCAGCATAAACAAAACAATAGTTAAATCGAGCGATCCGGCAAATGTGCTCGGAACTTATATTCATGATGAAGAAATTGAATATCAAACTCCCGGCAAGAATTTGCTAAATCAAAATATCAAAGAAATGCTCATTAGCGATGATGAGTTAAAAACAAATGCCCAAATTCTCCAAGAAAAACTCGAAACATTCAAAATATATATTGAGAATTTGCAAATTACTCCCGGTCCTGTTGTTACTCAATACGAATTTGTTCCCGCGGCAGGTATCAAAATCAGCAAAATCGAATCACTTGCGGACGATTTGGCAATGGCATTAAAGGCAAAAGGTATAAGAATTATTGCACCAATTCCGGGAAAAGGAACAGTTGGTATCGAAATTCCAAATGCTTATCCGTCTATGGTGCTTTTTTCTGAAGTTGTTAATTCGCAAGCATTTGCTAAAACAAATGCAATTCTTCCATTAGCACTTGGCAAAACCATTTCCGGGGAAATTTATATACTTGATATGACAAAAATGCCACACTTGCTGATAGCCGGCTCAACAGGTGCCGGAAAGAGTGTTGGTATTAACACAATTATTGCGTCTTTGCTCTATAAAATGCATCCAAGTGAACTAAAATTTGTAATCATTGACCCTAAAAAAGTGGAACTCCAGCAATACGCAATGCTACGAGACCATTTTCTTGCAGTATCGCCTGATATTCAAGATTGGATTATCACTAAGCCCGAAGATGCTGTTGCAATTTTGAAATCTGCGGTAGTTGAAATGGAACAGCGTTATACAATTCTTGCAAAAGCAGGGCAACGCAATATTTTGGATTACAATAAGAAGGTTGATGATGGAAAGTATGCAAACGATAAAGAAATGATTCATAGAAAATTGCCGTATATTGTTGTAATAATAGATGAGCTTGCAGACTTGATGCTTACTGCCTCGAAGGACATCGAAGAGCCGATAACTCGTCTTGCTCAAATGGCTCGTGCAGTAGGTATCCATTTGATAGTTGCCACTCAACGACCTTCTGTGGATGTAATTACAGGATTAATTAAGGCAAATTTCCCAGCAAGAATTGCATACTTGGTGGCTTCAAAAATTGACTCTCGCACAATTCTTGATATGCAAGGAGCGGAGCAACTACTCGGACAGGGAGATATGCTTTGCTTGCCTGCCGGAAAGCCAAAACCTGAACGCGTTCAGAACGCATTTATCAATACAGATGAAGTTGAGAATATATGTGAATTTATCGGAAAACAGCAAGGTTATGCGGAGCCGTATTATTTGCCTTCATTAAATGCTACTTCTGCGGAACGCAAAGATTTAGATCCTGATGATAGAGATCCGCTATTTGAAGATGCCGCAAAAATTGTAATTATGCAACAGCAGGCATCTGCATCAATGCTTCAGCGAAGACTTCGAGTTGGATATGCAAGAGCAGGCAGATTGATTGATGAATTGCAGGCGTATGGAGTAATTGGTCCATTTAATGGCTCAAATGCACGACTTGTATTAATGGAAAGCGAAGCAGATTTGGAAAGAATTTTATAATTTAATTTGACGTTCCGTCAGTTGTTACAACTGACGACCAACAGAGTGTCGGTTGTAACAACCGACAGAACAAACATCGGATGTCTTATTGAATACCGTAATTTCGAAACATAGTGAGAAATCCAGAAATACTGTTCCGTCAGTTGTTACAACTGACGTCCAACAAAGTGTCGGTTGTAACAACCGATAGAACAAACATCGGATGTCTTATTGCATACCGCCATTTCGAAGCCTCAGGAGAGAAATCTATAAATTGTTAAGGTTGATTATTGAACCGTAAAAATTTATACTAAGGTTGTTTAAAATTATGAGTTATTAAAAAATTCTTATTCCAATCATTAACCTTAGTAGAAAAATGTTTTCCAAATTATTTAACTTTTAAATTATATTGTTTTTTTCTCTAAGACGAGGTCGTCTGATCTGCTAAAAAACAACGGATGTCTTTTTGAAGGGTGTAGATCGGACACTCCTTACTGATTTCATATAAGTTAATTTCTAATATTTTCAATATTCTGATAGATTTAGAATTTCCCCAAAAATCATAATTTTTTTATTTCAAATAAGTTAGGTAATTTTGTATCTTTTTTTGAACAAATTTTTTAAAACAATTTTGTTTATTAGGATACAAAATGACAAAAGCATTAGCAAAAAGAAATCTAACTATTGATTACTTTTTTATTACATTAGGTTCGATTTTGATGGCAATAAGTATTGTTATGCTTATTGATGCAAAAGTTGTTCCCGGTGGGGCAAGCGGACTTTCGATGGCAATTCATTATTTAACAGGTGGAACAGTTCCAGTAGGTATGCTCATTTGGGCAATTAATGTTCCTTTGTTTTTTTGGGGAATCAAGGAATTAGGCAAGCAGTTTGCATTTCGCACATTCTACGCATTTACATTGTCGTCTTTGGCAATCGACTTATTTAGAGGTGATTTTCCCGGATTATCCTTTATAAAAATTCAAAATTTAAATGCGATGCAAGATTTATTCCATCATGATTTTTTGTTTTTAATTCTTATAAGTGCGGTATTGCTTGGTTTGGGCTTGGGATTGATTTTTAAATTTCAGGGAACAACAGCTGGCTCGGATATAGTTGCTTCAATTATGCAAAAAAAATGGGGTATGAAGCCCGGCAATGCTATTATGATGATTGACTTTGTAGTAATTGCAGTTGCAGGAATTATTATTGAAGTAATGAATTTATCGCCTGAGAAACCTGCTCTTTCTCTTACACTTTATGCATTATTTTTGCTTTTTATTTCAAGTAAAATCATTGATTTTGTAATTGATGGGTTCGATTATGCAAGAGCAGTTCATATTATTTCTGATAAATATGAAGAAATTGCAAATGCAATTATGAATGATATGAGTAGAGGTGCAACTGCAATAAAAACTCGCGGTATTTATCGAAATATCGAACGTGAAATGATTTATACAGTAGTTACAATTAAAGAATTGCCAGCCGTCATTGAAGTGATTAAAAGTGTGGACCCAACTGCATTCGTAATTATTAATAATGTGCACGAAGTACTTGGCGAAGGCTTTAGAAGAAGAATATAGTTCAAAGTCAGTCGTAACAACTGACTGAACAAAAGGAATTGTTAAAACTATTTTAGAAAATTATGCAAAAAAATATAGTATTTATGGGAACACCGGAATTTGCGGTGCCAACTTTGGATGCAATTCATAATAAATATGGAGTTCGTGCAGTTGTTACTATTCCCGACAAACCCAAAGGTAGAGGGCAAAAACTAAGTGCGTCTCCTGTCAAAAATTATGCAGTAGAAAAAGGTATTGAAATTATTCAGCCAATTTCAATGAAAGATTTGGATTTTGCGGAAAGATTAAAAGAAATAAATCCTGATATTATCGTTGTTGTTGCGTTTAGAATTTTGCCAAAAGAAATTTGTTCGATTGCTAATATTGCTTCATTCAATATTCATGGTAGTTTATTGCCAAAATATCGTGGAGCGGCTCCAATCAATTATGCAATTTTGAAAAATGAAAAAGTTAGTGGAGTTACATCCTTTATTCTGCAAGAAAAAGTAGATACTGGAAATATTTTATTAAAGAAAGAAATTTATTTGCCATACAATTGCACAGCAGGAGATTTACATGATTTATTGATGCCAATAAGTGCTGATTGCGCCGTTGAAACAATTGATTTATTACTGAATGGAAATTATACTCCATTGAAGCAAGATGATACTTTGGCAAGTCCTGCACCAAAGATTTTTAGAGAAAATTGCAAAATAGATTTCAATAATAAATCGGAATATTTACGTTGTTTTGTAAATCATATTTCGCCAACTCCGGGAAGTTTTACTATGTTTAATGATAAAATATTAAAAATATTGCGGGTTGAAGTGTCTGAAATCAAAATTGAAGCCGGAACTTTTCTCATTGATGAACAAAATTTTTATGCTGGAACAAATGATTTTGCCTTAAAATTGACCGAAATCCAATTAGAAGGAAAAAGTGCAGTTAAAGTATCTGATTTTATTAGAGGATATAGAGGCATAAAAAAAGGTAGTTTCAACTAATTTTTCTTTTTCATTAGATAAATTTCAAGTAAATTTGATTTTTGGACAAGTGTGATTTTTTTCGGGTGTTTATGAAATATATTTTTACAATTTTGGAGCAAGCAAATTAATGAAAAAGATTGCATTGTTCGAAAATGCAGACAAGCCTGAAGCAATTAAATTTGCAATAGATGCAATTCACATTCTGCATAAATATTCAGCAGAAATTTTTGTAAGGCATGAATTATTTGAAGTTTGCGACGAAGATACTCGCAAGATTATACTTCCACGCACTATAAAAGAATTCGAGAAATATGCAGATATGATTATCACTTTTGGTGGTGATGGCACAATACTTACCGCCGCAAGAGATACAATTAAATCGGATTTGCCTATAATGGGTGTGAATGTTGGCAAACTTGGATTTCTTGCCGAATATAATACTACAAATTTGGAGCAGGCGATCAAAGATGTTATGAATGGAATATATCGCTTGGTGGACCGCTCAATATTGGAAACAAAAATTGATGGTGTAACATATTATGCACTAAATGATTTTGTGATTGAGAAAAATGATAATTCCAAAATGATAACTCTTGCCGCATATTCTGATGAGCATTATGTTGGGGATTATCGTGCAGATGGCGTTATAATTGCCACTCCAACCGGCTCAACTGCATATTCTTTATCTTGCAATGGACCGATAATTGCTCCGTCAACTCAAGTGCTTTGCATTACTCCGATTTCGCCACATACATTAACATTAAGACCA
>JANJUO010000645.1 GCA_024710535.1 bacterium | reverse complement strand
TTTCGATACTGTAGGCGAAAAATCCCGAAATACTGTTCTGTCAGTTGTTACAACTGACGAATAGTGATGTGTCGGTTGTAACAACCGACAGAACGGAAAAAGAAATGCCATACTTATTATAGAGTATGGCATTTCTTTTTTGGAATTTTAATTTCTAAATTAGAATTTTATCAATTCACTGAGTTTATCAAATACTTTGTGTTCGTTTGGTAATACATCATCTTCATAAGCAGGTGCATAAGGAATGTGTGAATCTTTTGCCGCAAGACGAAGAACAGGTGCATCGAGCCATTTGAACATTTCTGTTACAATCGAAGCAGAAATTTCAGCACCAAAACCACCTGTAATTGTATCTTCATGGACAATCATTACGCGTCCTGTTTTCTTAACTGAAGAGAATACCATATCTTTATCCCATGGAGAAATTGTTCTCAAATCAATGATTTCGATTGATTTTCCGGTTTCTTTTTCAAATTTCTTAACAGCATTTATCGAATCTCTTACGCCCATACCCCAAGTAACAATTGTTGCATCAGAGCCGGATTTTACAGTTTTCGCTTTACCAAATTCAATTAAATAATTTGCATCTGGTTCGATTGTTCTAGCAAAAGGCAATCTATACATTCCCTTATGCTCCAAAAACATTACTGGATCTTGAATTCTACAAGCAGTTTTGAGTAATCCTTTTGCGTCCATCGCATTACTTGGATATGCTATAAACAAGCCTGGAATATGTGCAAAAAATGCTTCAATATTTTGAGAATGGCACAAACCACCATGAATATAACCACCAACTGCAACGCGAGTTACAACTGGAGCGGCAAATCCGTTATTCGAGCGGAAACGCATTGTGGAGATTTCATTTCTGTACTGCATAAATGCGGGCCAAATATAGTCACCAAACTGAATTTCAACAACCGGTTTCCAGCCCTTAACTGCCATACCCATTGCAACACCGGCAATTGATGCTTCTGCAAGTGGAGAATTGAATACACGTTCTTTTCCGTATTTGTTAGTGAGTCCACGTGTTGCGGTAAATACACCACCTTTTGGATCAGCAATGTCTTCGCCAAAAATTACCATCTTTGGATTGCGTTCTAATTCTTCAGAAAGTGCATGATTGATTGCATCAACTAATACAATTGGATTTCCACTTGTTGGTTCGCTTTCAGCATAGTCTAACTGTCTTGTTGACGGGTCAGCAAATACGTGATCAATTGAATTTTCTGCAACTGCGTCCGGTCTGGATTCAGCCCATTCATAAGCCGCATTAATATTTTGTTTGATATTTTCTTTAATTACATCAATTTCTGCAGGGGTTATAAATTGGTGCTCAACCAAATATCTTTCGAGAATGATAATACAATCTCTTTCATTTTTTCCATGAAGCAATTCTTCTTCTGTGCGATATTTTTTCTGGTCGTCTGATGATGAGTGAGGAATCAATCTTTCAACAACTGCATGAAGAAGAGCAGGTCCTTTTCCAGCACGGATATATTCAACTGCTTCTCTAACTGCACGCAATGACTCAAAATAATCAGTTCCATCATATTCTTTCATCAATAAATCAGGATAGCAACAGAATGAATGAACCACACTACCGCCCATCGATTGCTCTTCTTTAGGTACGGAAATCGCATAGCCATTATCTTGAATATGGAATAATACTGGAAGTTTTTCTCTTGTTGCCCAATTCACAGCTTCGTAGAATTCCCCTTGTGAAGTGGTTCCTTCGCCTGACGCAACATAAACTACATCATTTTTTCCTTCTTTTTTCAAAGCAAGAGCAGTACCCACCGAATTAAGATATTGTGTGCCTGTTGGAGATGATTGTGTTGGTAAATTTAATTTTGGATGACCGTAATGACCGGGCATTTGTCTGCCACCAGCTGATGGATCTTCAGGTTTGCCAAGAGCTAAAAGCATATAATCAGTTAATGTATATCCCATTGCAAACGAAAATGCAATGTCGCGATAATAAGTCCAGCCCCAATCTCTGCCGGATTCGAGGGTTAATCCAACAGCAGTTTGAGTTGCTTCGTGACCGCTACCGCCAATATGGAAAAATGATTTTCCTTGCTTAACAAGTGTCATGTGCTTTTCGTCAGTCAATCGAGCTTGAATCATATTGCTCAATGCTTTTATCATATCATCTTTTGATAGGTTAAGTGTTACGTCAGGTGGTTGGCTTCTATTAAGCATCGTTCTATCCACATTGCAACTATCACCTCTGCCGTGGTGACATACAGAACCAATAACTGATTTTGAAGTATCAGCCAAAACTACTAATCGCTGATAAGTATCAGTTTTTTTTGTGGCAACAGTTGGCTCACTTATAGCTTCAACTGTCTCCTTTTTGCTTTTTATATTGTTATTTTTGCTTTCGGCAGTCTTTTTTGCCATATTTTTCTCAATAAATATTTGGGTTAAACAAACTTATTTGCTAATTTGCTTTTTTAATAATTGTAAAATATCAAAGACATTTTTTTATGGCATGGAACCAAATAATTGGAAACGACAGAGTTAAGAAAATATTGCAAAGAGCAATAGTAGAAAATAGAATTTCTCACTCATATTGTCTGAGTGGAATCGAAGGAATTGGCAAAGAGGCAATTGCAATACAATTTGCAAAAACAGTTAATTGCCTTAAACCTATAATAAAGAAAAATACAATTGATTCCTGCGACCACTGTGATTCTTGTAAGAAATTCAATGATTTAAGTCATCCGAATTTTGATATGATTTTTGCATTGCCAGCTGGAAAAACTGCCGATTCCAAGAATGATTCTCCATTGATGAAACTTAGCGATGAGCAAATCAACAATGTAATAAATGAAAGATTAAATAAGGCAAAAAATCCCTACCATAAAATTTCGATACAAAATGCAAATCAAATTAAAGTAAATTTGATTAGAGAAATCAAACGAAAATTAGTAATGTCCGATTCTACTTTTGGTAGAAGAGTGGTTTTGATTGTACGAGCAGACGAAATGACCACCGAAGCATCCAATGCATTTTTGAAAACATTGGAGGAGCCACATCCAAATGTTACGATATTCATTACTACTGCTTATATAGATTCAATTTTGCCTACGATTATGTCGAGATGTCAGCAAATAAAGTGTAGCCCGATTGATGAAAAAGTGCTTGCGGAATATCTTATTCAAAAGCATAATTATTCTGCAAGCGAAGCAAATTTTGCCGCAGTTTTTGGGCAGGGTTCATATTTGAGAGCCCTCGAAGCAATGAATCATAATATGCAAGATTTGCGTTATGATATAATTTCTGCATTAAGAACTTCTTTGAAAAGAAAAAATTATCGCTTTGAAATGATGACACAAATCGAAAAATTATTATCTTCGAAAGATAAGAATAGATTGGAAGCTATAATGATGATTTTGCTGTATTGGATGAAAGATGTTTATAATTTGATGAAATTAGGCGAAAATGCAAGAATAATTAATACCGACCAAAAAGATGCACTAATAAAATTTGCTAATAATTTCAAAGATACAAATCTCACTTTGGCTATCACTGAAATTGAAAAGTCGATTAATCTTATTGAGAGGAATATCAACCAACAATTGATTTTTCTTCCTTTATTTATAAAACTTAGACGTATTTTCTTGCAAAAGAATATTTGATTATTTGAAAAATATTCATTAATTTTATAAATGTATAATTAATATTATGCAAAAGTTTGTTTGAGAATTTATTTTTTATGATTTTTTGTTAATTGTTTCCCAAATTATACATATTTTTGTAATATTATGTGAAATGATTATTAATTATTTTTTTTAATTTTTATTAATAATAACATAGATATAGATGAATTTTTTAGTTAATTACAGTTTTGAAATGGAAATATTCAATGAATACATATATAGAAGCACCGTCATACACAGTTACAGGGCAGTATGCAGATTATGAAAAAGACTTTTCTGTACCGAACGTTTTTGAGGTAAATAAGGAATTTAACATAATTCGTAGAAATACAATAGGCAATTCACAACTTGACTTTCTGAAAAGAAATGGCACAAAATTGAACGAACCTATTGATGTAGAATATATCGAAGTATTAATGAAGGGAAATATCAAAAATATTTACCGTAATACCATCGGTTTGAAACTTAATATTGGCGATTTTGTAGTGGTCGAAACCGATACCTGTTGCGATATGGGTACCATCACTAATATCACCGAAAAGGTTAATGCCAAAGTTTCTAAATGTAACTGCAATAATACAAGAATTTTTGATGTATTGCGAGTACCTGACTCTGATGAACTCGAGCAATTTTACAAAAAAATGAGCGATGAGCAAGAAGTAGTTGCCAAAACCAAAGAATATGTCAAAATTTATAACTTCGATATGAAAGTTACAGAGGCACATTGGCAATTCGATAGGCAGAAACTTACAGTTTTTTTTACTGCTCCGGCAAGAATAGATTTTAGAGAATTGGTGAAAGATTTGGCGAGAGCTTTTCGAACAAGAATCGAACTTCGTCAAATTAGTGCTCGTGAAGAAGCCAAACGACTTGGCGACTTTGCTGGTCCATGTGGCAGGGAAACTTGTTGTACTTCGTTTTTGAGTTCTTTCAATCACGTTACTTTAGATCATGCACGTGCTCAAATGCTTTCGAATAACGTATCGAAATTAAGTGGAAATTGCGGTCGATTAAAATGTTGCATCAAATTTGAATACGAAAACTACGTTCAGGCATTTGAAAAATATCCGCCTCTTAATTCTCTCATAGAAAGCGATCATGGTATTGCTAAAATAGTAAAAGTTGATATTTTCAAACATATTATCACGATTCATTTTGATGGAAATAATAAATATGAA
>JANJUO010000638.1 GCA_024710535.1 bacterium | reverse complement strand
TTTTGTAATTTCCAATAATTGAAAATGGAGAAATACAAATGTCTTGTTTCTAATGAAGATATGACAAATCTTCCCCAAAAACTAATGTGCAGAATTTTAATTTTAATGAATCCTTCACATTTTTTTTAATAAATTGTTATTATTTGCTTAAATTTGAATTTTAATTATTAATTGGTTTTTATATGATTAGAAAAATATACCTTGCTGCAGTTGTCACGATTGCAATTATTTTAAATATTTCATGCGAAAATAAGCCTAAAAATGATAAAGATTTGATTTTTATTGATAATAATTTAATAGACTCAATAAAAGATAGCGGAAATTCAAGAAAAGATCAATCTTTGGAGGTGGCAATTGCGGCAATGACTTCACCAAATGAAACATATAGTTTTTATGGTCAACTTCTTCAATATATTTCAAAAAAAATTAATAAACCAGTTCATATTGTTCAACGAAAAACTTATGATGAAGTAAATCAATTACTTGTTGAAGGGAAAGTAGATATGGCATTTATATGTTCGGGTGCTTATATAACGGCATTGGAGCAGAAATTGCCAATTGAGATTCTCACAATTCCAATTATAGATAAAAAAGCTTATTATTATGCCTATTTGATTGCAAATTCCGATTCTGGTATCAATGAATTTATGGATTTGAAAGGCAAAAATTTTGCTTATACCGATCCAATTTCCAATACAGGCTTTTTGTATGCTAAATATTTAATTAAAAAGAATCATTTCAAAGAAGAAAATTTTTTTGCTAAAACAATTTTTACTTATGGTCATGATTATGCAATCCAAGCAGTTGAAAGAAATATTGTAGATGGCGCATGTGTGAATAGTTTGATTTTTGATTACATCAAAAAAAAATATCCAGAACGCATCAAAAATGTTAAAATTATTCAAAAATCTGAACCATTTGGAATACCACCTGTTGTGGTCAGAAAAAATCTTGATAATTCTATAAAAAGAGAACTCAAAATGATTTTTAAGAATTTACATTTAGATAGCACTGGCTCTATACTACTGAAAAAATTAATGATTGATAAATATAGCGAACCGGATAGTACGGATTATTCTTCGATTTTAGAGAAATCAAAATTTGTAAATAAATGAAAAAATTGTATTTGCCGATATTTTGGAAGTTTTCCTTTGGGATAATATTTATTGTTACAATATTTGGAACGATAAATATTTATCTTATTTATGATAATGTTAAAAAAGAATTGGAAAATGAATCCGAAAAAAGGGCAAAATATATTGCATCAAATCTTGCCCAGCAAGCACTTGAGCCATTATTGTATGAAGATAAACTAACTCTACAGAAATTGGTAGATAATATCAGTCAGATGGATACTTCTGTTGTATATTGTATGATAATTCCCGGCAATGATATTAATTCAATAATAAAAGATTTTTATGGACCGGTGTCTATCTCTTTATTTAATGCGAACTTTGTCCAAACCGATGTGCCTTTTCAAATAAGAACATTTTCCACAAATTTAAATAAGGTTCAGAAAATCAGAGACATAGCAATTCCTGTTTTGAACAAGGAAATTGGAATTGTTCGAGTTGGATTGAAAGAGGATAGTATTTCGAAAACGATTAATCAAACTGTAAATCATTTTCTATTAATGGTTGGATTTTTCTTAGTTATTGGAATTATTGGAGCATTAATCTTTTCGATGTTAATAACAAAACCCATTCAAAAGATAAGTTTGATTTCAGAAAATTTAAAATTTACTGACCTTGATGAAATTGATAACCTATCAGGTTACAATTTGATAATTTCAAATGAAAAAAATAAATGGTTAATAAAAGATGAACTTTATTTCCTATCGTCAAAGTTCAACAATATGATTGTCAGATTAAAAGAAGCATATCAAGAATTAAAAAATACAAATCAAAAATTGATTCAATCCGAGAAAATGGCATCTATAGGGAAACTCTCTGCCGGAATTGCCCATGAGATAAATAATCCAAATGCCGGAATTCAATATTGTATTCAAGGTTTGAAACATAATTATTTGTCTGATGAACAAAGAATTGAATATTTAGATATGATGGAAGAAGCGTCTTTGAAAATCGAAAAAGTAGTAAAGGAATTACTTGAATTTGCCAGACCTCATGCAATGGAATTTGAAGAAATTGATTTGATTGACGTTGTTTTCAGGGCAGTAAAGTTGATTAAATATAAATTTGAGAAGTATCATATAAATTTAATTATCGAAAATAATAATAAATCTTATATTGTTTGGGGTAGTTCTCATTTTCTTGAGCAGGTATTTATTAATTTAATGATGAATTCGATTGATTCTATTTCAGAGAAAAAAATGAATTCAGAATTTGAAGGAGAGATTAAAATTAATTTCAATGAAAATGATAGATTTATAATAATGAATTTTACAGATAATGGATTGGGAATAAAATCTAACGATGTTGATGAAATTTTTAATCCTTTTTATTCGACAAAAGAAGTGGGAAAGGGAACGGGCTTGGGCTTGGCAATTTGTTTGAATATAATCAATGACCATAAAGGAAAAATTAGTTTGAAAAGTACAAATAATGCGGAAACAACATTTGAAATTTTATTACCAAAAAGGGGAGTAGAAAATGTATAAATTAAAAATTATGATTGTTGAAGATGAAAAGATTTTGAGAGTTTCATTAAGAGATAAATTAATTAGTGACGGTTATTATGTTGAATCATTCGAAAATCCGGAAATGGCAATTGAATATATCAGAAACAATCAATACGATGTTGTGATTAGCGATATAAAAATGCCGAAAATGAATGGAATTGATTTTTTGAAATTAATTAAAAGTGAATTCCAAGACATTAATGTAATTATTATGACTGCTTATGGTTCGATTGAAGCCGCTGTTGAAGCAATGAAAAATGGTGCTTATGATTATATCAGCAAACCTTTCAAAATGGATGAATTGCTGTTCAAATTAAAAAGAATTGAAGAAATTGAAAATATCAAACAAGAAAAAATTGCTTTGAAAGAAAAAATTGACACCGTTATCAATACTTCAAAATTTATTGGTTCGAGCCAAGTTTCAAATTCGATATTGAAAAATATTGGTATTGTTGCTCAAAGTAATTCTACTATTTTGATAACAGGAGAAACCGGAACCGGAAAAGAGTTGATTGCAAATATCATTCATAACAACAGTAGTAGAAAGAATAAACCATTTGTTAAAGTGAGTTGTGCCATTCTATCAAGAGAAGTATTCGAAAGCGAACTTTTCGGACATACAAAGGGATCGTTTACAGGTGCTTTCAAAGATAGAATAGGCAGATTCGAGCAGGCAAACGGCGGAACAATTTATTTAGACGATATTGATGATGTGCCACTTGATTTGCAAGTGAAATTGCTTCGAGTTCTTCAGGAAAGAGAGTTTGAACGTGTTGGCGATAATGAATCAATAAAAATTGATATTAGGTGCGTAGCATCAACAAAGGCAAATCTGTTGCAAATGGTTAAAGAAGGCAAATTTAGAGAAGATCTTTATTATCGATTGAATGTATTTCCCATACATATACCGCCATTAAGAGAGAGAAAGAGTGATGTTTTGGAATTAATCAACTTTTATCTTGATTATTTTTCTCCAAATAAAAAAATTGTAATCGAAGAAAATTTATTGCAATATATGATTGATTACTCTTGGCCCGGAAATGTAAGAGAATTAAAAAATATTATGGAAAGACTATATTTGATTTCTCAAACCGATAAATTAGATAGCTCGATTCTTCCTGTTGAAATGCTTCAAAAAGGAACACATCAAATAGAATATAATTTTGGTAAAATACCTTTAGATGAGCAAGTGAGTCTATACGAAATGGATTTAATCAAAAAAGCACTGAAATTTTCGAACGGCAACAAAACAAAAGCCGCTGAACTATTAAAAATTCCATCATCAACACTTAGAAGCAAAATGGAAAAGTATAATATTCAGTAAAAACGCTTGCCCACGAAAATTCGTTGATTTCCACGAAAATTCGCTGATTTGCTTTCGACTGATATCAAGTTCATTTTAAAAGAAATATTTTAAATAATCTTCTATATGATTGATTTATTAATAGTTTGCTGTTGTTAATATAAGTGGATAAAAATATAATAATTAGTTTGGCATACTGATTGTATTTAAACAAATGTTTTATTAATGATTTGTTTGTTTATAGTAAGGATTGTTTATGAAAAAATTTTACATCGTTTTAATTGCAACAATTAGTTTAGTTTTTGTTGGTGCATTACTTACTGGAGCTGGAGATTACCAAGGCTCTGAATCTTGTGCTGATTGCCATAAAGGCAAACTTGGCTCATTCCCTGGATTTGATAAATTGTATCAAACTCTTCACACAAAAATACACGAGCATCCAAGACCTGATAATATGCTTGGAGATTATACAAAAGAAGTGAGTATGGGTGCTGGATTTGCAAATGCAAAAGTTGGATTTAGAGTTGATAATGGTAAATATTATGTTATTATGAAGCCAATTACCGGCAATCCAATAGAATATGAATTAATTTATACTTATGGAATTGGATGGAAGCAAAGATATTTAGTGAAAATTGAAGATGGTTATTATATGCCTCCTGTTCAATGGAATTTGAATGGTTATATGGATAACTCTTCAGGAACTTGGGTTTCATATAATCCTGCTAATTGGTGGAATGCTGATGGCTCTTTGAAGCCAATCAATAATGCTTTCAGAACTAAATCTTGGGATAAAAATTGTGCTGGTTGCCATAGTGTGCCTGGTACAAAACAAGACCCAGTTAAAAAAATGGTTAATGGCAATGATACTTCATGGGTATTTAAATGGGCAAATAATAATTCTATAACTAATATGTCAATTGGTTGCGAATCTTGTCATGGATTTCCTAAATCAGCAGCTGGAAAAGGTCACGTTAATAACTTCAAAGATTTTAGTTATGATAGAAAACTTGAAGTGTGCGGCCAATGTCATACAAGAGGCACAAGCAATAAAGGTTCGTATGAATATCCGGTGGACGAAAACACAGGTATTTACTATCCTGTTGGCGAAGATTTAATGAATTATTATATTTTAAAGCCAGGTCTTTGGGCAGATAAGGAATCACCTCGTCAACATCATCAACAATGGGTTGATTTCAAACTCACAAAACATTACAATGAAAAAATGGGAATTACTTGTGTAACTTGCCATGACCCACATCAAAAAACTGAGTTCAAACATCAATTGAATGCTGATTATAGAGTTGTTGAAGAAGGTAAGGGATGTATTTCTTGCCATAAAGATAAATCAACAGTTACAAATGGTATAAATACTCATACAAAGCATCCACAGAGTGCAAGTATGTGTGTTAGCTGTCATTTACCGAAAGTTGCTACTACTGGAAAAGGATATGATATTTCTTCACATTTATTTAAAGTAATTAGTCCTGAAAAAACTATAACTTACAAAGATGTTACAACACCTGCAAAGGGTATGCCAAATAGTTGTGCCTTGTCTTGCCATAGAAATGGAAAGGGTACTTTTGGAACAGGTAGTAATTTTGGTATTACAGACGCAAATTTAGGAGATTGGACAGAAGCATCAGACTTAGCATTAGCAGATTCATTATTGAAATATTACAAAATAATGTTTACTCCAAGTTCTGTTGAAAAAACAAATGGTCTTGTTTCTTCAAATGGAATTTCAAAGAGTTTCCCAAATCCATTTGTTCAAAATACAAATATAGAATTTGAAGTAGGATATCTAAGTGATGTTAAAATTGAAATTTTCAATTCTAATGGTGTTTTGGTAAATGTTTTAGTTAATCAAAAAATGGATTATGGAACATACAAAACAACTTGGAATGGAACTTCTGTAGAAGGTATGATGATGCCTTCAGGTTCTTATTATGCGATTATGTCTATTAATGGAAAAAATGCCGGTAGTAAATCTATCGTAATTGCAAGATAAAAAAAGTACGGTACACATAAATAAATAGCGGGTATTGAGAGATACCCGCTTTTTTTTAATAAAATAGAAAAATAAGTATGAATAAGATAATCACAATTCTAATTTTAATCTTTATTTCGATTAACTTAGAAATTAATGCTCAAAACGAATTAATATTTAATGATATTATCAAGCAAAAACGTATTGTTTACGACAAAGATAATTTCTGGGAATTTGATAAAACCGATAAATTGAAATTTTCAATTGAAAAAATTGATTCAATAAATCAAAATTCTAATACAAAATTAATGTCTTATTTAGTTAAATTTCAATTTCTTACTTCAAACAAAAATCCTTCTTTGAAATCTGCAGAAGGCACTTTAAAATTAGATTATATAAATAATGAAATCAATAGTAAAGTGCCACTCAAAGTAATACAAATTGAAACTAATAATCTTAGCATTTCAGATTATAATAATATTTTGGAATTCGACAAATTTTGGAGAAATTTTTTTACTGATTTCAAAAAAGACAATAAAGAAAGTATAGTGAAAAATTACTTTGAATACCCAATTAAAAGTTATTCTTCAAAAATCGAAAACCATCAAAAACTACTAAATTCATATTTCGTATATTTTTCTTTATTGAAAAAATCATCGAATAAGAATTTAATATTTTCGTTTCCTGCAAAAAAAGCTAATTCTCAATGTGGAATAGGAGAAAGTTTCATCGAAATCATTGAAATTAACAATGACAATGAAGAAAATCCAATGAATAGTTTGAAATTGGTAGCCAAAAAATTTGGCAAAGAAGTGAAATTCTTTTCAATTGAACTCGGCAGTTAAATAATTTTATCTGCCTTTTCTAAACATCCGATGCTTCCAAAACATCGGATGTCTTTTATTCAAGAGTGCTTACCAGACATCCGATGCTTTGCCAAAAAATATGATGAATCTGATTTATAAATTGAGGCGATTATACACAAACATCGGATGTCTTATTCAAGAGTGCATACCAGACATCCGATGTTTTGCAAAATAAATGATGAATCTTATTTAGAAATTATCGCAATTATAACACAAACATCGGATGTCTTATAAAAAGGTGAGGTTCCTACACACCTACAGAATAGGCAAGCAACATCCAGCCAGATATTCCTGTAGCCGAAACACTTCTTACGCGCACGTAATAACTTCCCACCGGATCGCCATGCAATAGAGTTGTATCATTACCAAAATAAATCAAATTATAATCAAAATCAGTAGCGGAAGCAAGGCGTAATTGCACTTCGTAAGCAGTTGCATTTGTAACAGCATCCCATGTAAAGCCCGGAAGAGCAGGATTATGTGTAAGATTAGTCGGTCCATTCAATATATAGTTATAGACTACATTATATAAAGCGGGAACTGACATACCTTGAGAGTTTCTTGAACGAACGCGAAGGTATTTATGCTCAGGAAGCATCTCGCCAGTAAAAAACTCAGTATTTTCACCATCATACATAACATCCCAAACTGTATTATCATCAGATATTTCTAATTTATAACTCGTTGCACCACTAACGGAATTCCATTTCACTGTTCTTTCAGCAAAGTCATATCTAAAATTTGTCGGTGCAGAGATTTGAGAGGAGCCGCCACCACCAGAAATTCTACCGCCACCTGTACCGTAAATCAAATAATCATCGTATTTTGCAGGACTTTTTGTAAAGTAAACACGTTTTCCAATATCGCAATAAGTTGCTACCAAAGCATAAAGTTCATTTCCTTTTTGAATTCGGAGTTCAGTCATATTATCACGAGTATTTATTGCAGTATTTTGAGCATCACGTGCATCCTCGAAATCGTTATTGGCATTCTCAAAATCGTCCAGCATATCTTGCGTCAAACCTGTCGATTCTAAGTCAAAGAGCCATTGAGAAATATTGCCATAAATGCTTCTTGCCTGAACGAGAAGCTTATCCTCATTAAAATTATTCATACCGGAAAGACCAAGTTTGCGATATTGACCAGAGTTTTCGCCCCATTTCATAGCGACTCTCATAGCCATGTTACGTATAGTCTCTTTAACAAGCTCCATTTTCTCATTCTTATACTGTGTTGCTATCATAACATCACCGATATAAGAATCGTCCGGCTGGAAAACCTCAAAATCATTACCCAATGCCCTAAGCTCATCAATTTTATCCTCATTTATACCAAAAAATGAGAGATCGTCCAAATCTCTTGCCATAGTTGTACAAAGATTTGTTGTAAACATACAAAGTTCCGCATCGGAAAAATTGTATTTTCTTGGATTATTAACATTAGCCATATAAACTAACTCCATGATTGTAACAAAAAAATGTGAATTAAATTAATTTAAACAAAATATTATAATAGAAATATTCAAGCTATGAATAGAAATATAAAAATATATTATAACATAAAGAAATATATTATTAAATAAATATCTTTCTAAGGCAAACTCTTATCTTTCTAAGGCAAACTCTTATCTTTCTAAGGCAAACTCTCATCTTTCTAAGGCAAACTCTCATCTTTCTAAGGCAAACTTTCATCTTTCTAAGGCAAACTTTCATCTTTCTAAGGCAAACTCTCATCTTTCTAAGGCAAACTCTCATCTTTCTAAGGCAAACTCTCATCTTTCTAAAGCAAACTTTCATCTTTCTAAGGCAAACTCTCATCTTTCTAAGGCAAGCATAAATAAATTTTAAGATAATTATCAATTATATGATATAATTACCAATTTAATCGAAATTCTGTTTAATATCATCAAAGAACAAATTATATTGATTAAAATAATTATTTAAATAATTGTTATTAAATATTTTTTCAAATATAAATAAATATCTTTTATTAATAAAAATATTTTTGTATAGAAGAAAAAAAATAATATAATTACATCAAAAATTCAGTAAATGAATAAATATTTGAACTATAATGATAAATCTTTTGTATTTAATATAGAAATGATTGCATAAAACAAATACAACTTTAAAATAAATGCTTCTGCCGATAACTTTTGTGAATCAAATATCTGTATAAATGCCACTGATACGGTACTAAATTGTTCAAATAAATTCTTTTTCTACAAATTAATTAATATTATGGAATAATCTATTTTATTCTATATGAAAAATCTAGATGTCCGACACTTTCCAATTCAGATTGCTGATGTTTGAGCAAATTTATAGATAAGTGTCGGACATCTTAATACTGTGGCGGTTTTTGTTATTTACACAAATATTTAATTCCAAATGGGATTTTAACCATTCTTTTTATCAAAAGCACAATTTCACAAAAAAAATCCCCGCTTTTGGCAGGGATGGATTATATATTGATTTCTGAAATAATTTTCGCATAGCGATTGAATGATGGTAATAAAATGAACAATTGTTGTTTTGAGATGGACTCCACCTCTTAATTGAACAATTTTTCCAATAAAACCAAAATTGAAAATTAGGTGGAGTCCATCTTGTTAATCTGGTTGTTTTTTTACCATAATCATTATCTCTACGAGATAGGAAGACAATTCTGGCAATAAAACCTATGCCAAATTACCCTCACCTTCATAATAGTTAATCTTTATGATTGATTACGAGTTAAGAATTTATCAAAATAAACCTCTTTTTAATTCCATTATAATGACAATAAATCATTTACAAATAACATAAATATCAATTTAATGACAGAATGTTATCTTATTTTAATATTTTTTATGATTATTTGTGAAAATATTGTCATTATTCCATATATTTGTATTTTGATTTGGGTGTGTTTAGCATTTTTATTTTGAAATTATATTTTATCAGGTTTACTATGAATGAATTACATTGTCTGGAATGTCAGATTGAGCCAACGGAAGAGGAATTATACTCACAGTTGGATGATATTCTTTTGGAGTATATAAACAAACCGGGAGCTCTTATTCCTGTTTTGCAAATTGCTCAAAGAATATTTGGCTATTTGCCAGAAAAAGCGTTAAAGAAAATTAGTTTAACATTAAAAAAATCTTACAGCGAAGTTGCAGGAGTTGTATCTTTTTACTCGTTCTTCTCTACGCAACCACGTGGTAAATTTATGGTTAGAGTTTGCCTCGGAACTGCTTGCTATGTTCGTGGTGGGAAAGAAGTATTAAATTCTTTAAAGAAAGAATTGGGAATCGATGTTGGTATGACTACCGATGATAAAATGTTTTCCATTGATGTGGGAAGATGCTTCGGTGCTTGCGGATTGGCTCCGGTAATTATGGTGAATGATGATGTTCATCAAAGAGTGAAGCCCGAAAAAATTAATGAATTACTCAGCGTTTATAAAGCAGGATTAAACAATACTATCAAGGAAGCAGTATGAAAAGAGTAAATACAGTGATGGAATTGAATGAACTTAGAGATTCTATCAAAAATAGTGATGAAAAGATGATCCAAAATCTTAAAGAAAAAATTCTTGTTTGTGTTGGTGGTGGATGTATTGCATCCGGTTCATTAAAAGTAAAGCAAGCATTAGAAAATTCTGTAAGACAGCATAATCTTGATAGCGAAGTCATTGTTCAAGGTACTGGCTGTCTTGGTCCTTGCGTTTGCGGTCCTGTTGTTGTGATGAGCAGTGATAACACTTTCTATCAAAATGTAAGTGTTGATGATGCAAACGACATTGTAGTAAAGCATGTTATGGATGGTGAAATCATAGATAGATTAGCTTGGACAGAACTCGGAGCAGAAAAAGTAACTCCAAAGATGGAAGAAATTTCATTTTTCAAAAGACAGAACAAAATAGTTTTGAAGAATTGTGGCAAAATTGATCCGCTAAGCATTGAAGATTATATTAAAGTTGGTGGCTATGAAGCAGTTGCAAAAGCACTTGGATCAATGAAACCGGAAGATATAATTTCAGAAATGAGAAAATCCGGTTTGAGAGGAAGAGGTGGAGCAGGCTTTCCAAGTTGGATGAAATGGTCATTTGCCGCAAAAGCAGGTATTGGCGAAAAATATATTCTTTGTAATGCTGACGAAGGCGATCCGGGTGCATTTATGGATAGAAGTGTATTGGAAGGCGATCCTCATTGCATTATCGAAGGTATGACTTTGGGCGCTTATGCAATTGGTGCAAATCAAGGATACGTCTATGTAAGAGCAGAATATCCTCTTGCAGTTGAAAGACTTCAAAAGGCAATTGATGCCGCTAATGAATTTGGCTTATTAGGCAAAAATATTTTGGGATGTGGATTTGATTTCAATCTTGAAATTAGAATGGGTTCGGGCGCATTTGTTTGCGGTGAAGAAACTGCATTGATGAATTCAATCGAAGGTTTGAGAGGTGAACCGCGTCCGCGTCCTCCATTCCCAGCAGAAAAAGGATTATGGGGAAAACCAAGCGTCTTGAACAATGTTGAAACTTTTGCAAATGTTGCACAAATTGTAAATAATGGTGGCGATTGGTTTGCTTCGATTGGAACAGAGCAAAGCAAAGGAACAAAAGTATTTGCATTAGCAGGAAATATTAATAATTCAGGATTGGTGGAAGTACCCGTTGGAACTTCGCTTGGTGAATTAATTTATGATATTGGAATGGGTATTCCAAATGGCAAAAAATTCAAAGCCGCTCAAATAGGTGGTCCATCCGGCGGTTGTATTCCAAAAGAAAATTTAAATGTTGCTCTTGATTATGAATCACTCAACGAGCTTGGCGCCATTATGGGTTCCGGTGGTTTGATTGTAATGGATGAAGATACTTGTATGGTGGACGTTGCAAGATTTTTCCTTGAATTTGTTCAAGAAGAATCTTGCGGAAAATGCGTTCCATGTCGCGTTGGTACAAAGCGAATGCTTGAAATATTAGAAAGAATTTGTGATGGAAAGGGCAAGGAATCAGATATTGATTTATTGATTGATCTTGGCGAACAAATCAAAGATACTGCTTTATGCGGTCTTGGACAAACTGCTCCTAATCCTGTGTTATCAACTATCAGACATTTCCGCCATGAATACGAAGCTCATATCAAAAACAAGCATTGCGAGGCAGGTGTTTGTCGTGGATTAGTTCGTGCTCCTTGTCAAAGTTCATGCCCAGCTCACGTTGACATTCCGGGATTTGTTTCTTTAATTGGCGAGAAACGATATGCAGAAGCATTGAAATTGCATAGAGAGAGAAATCCATTTGCGGCAGTTTGTGCCAGAGTTTGCTTCCATGTTTGTGAAGATAAATGTCGCAGAAGTGCAATTGATGATGCTGTATCAATTAGAGCATTAAAACGTTATATGGTTGATCAGGAAATTACAGTCCAAGTGCCGGAAGTAAGAGAAAATCCTATTAATGCTAAAAAGAAAATTGCAATTATCGGTGCCGGTCCTGCGGGATTAACTTGTGCTTATTTCCTTGCAAGATTAGGTTATAAGCCAAAAGTATTCGAATCCGAACCACGTCCGGGTGGAATGCTTGTTCAAACAATTCCTGCATACAGATTGCCAAGAGAAATTCTTGCACGTGAAATCAGAATGATAGAAAATCTTGGTGTTGATATTGAAACGAATAAGAAATTAGGCAGAGATTTTCTTGTGCAAGATTTGAGAGATCAAGGATATGATGCATTGTTCATTTCAATTGGATCTCCAAAAGGAATTTCTATGAATATTCCTGGCAGAGATCATCCTTCGGTAACTAAAGCAATGGACTTTTTGAGAACTTACAAT
The DNA here is from genome assembly GCA_024710535.1 of bacterium. Classification (GTDB taxonomy): domain Bacteria; phylum Bacteroidota; class Ignavibacteria; order Kapaibacteriales; family UBA2268; genus JANJUO01. The sequence continues at coordinate 3,443 of JANJUO010000638.1, read as the reverse complement.
CTTCGTGGCTCTGTTCCTGTTGAGAAGCAAATAGTTATTGTTGGTGGTGGTAATGCCGCATTTGATGCCGCAAGAACTGCTATAAGACTTGGTGCCGAAACTGTGAATGTTGTTTATCGTAGAACTCAAGAGGAAATGCCTGCTTATGCTGAAGAAATTGAAGAGGCATTGCAAGAAGGAATCAAAATTTATCCTTTAACAAATCCTCAAGAAATAATAATTGAAAATGGTAATATAAAAGGCGTTCGTTGCAACAAAATGAGACTTGGTGAATTCGACCATTCGGGAAGACGTAAGCCTGTTAATGATTCTGAATCATTTGTAATTCCAGCCGATCAAGTAATTATGGCTATCGGGCAAGATTTTGATACTTCATTGATTTACAAAGGAACTCCACTTCAAATGAATGCAGAAAGCAGTATTATTATTGATCCGGTTAGCGGCAAAACATCTGAAGATTGGATTTTTGCAGGTGGTGATTGTGCCACTGAAGGTTCGAAAACTGTTATCGAAGCAATTGCCGCTGGTGAAAGAGCCGCCGTTGGTATTGATACATTTCTAACAGGAAAACATAACGCTTTCTGGCAAGAAGAAAAAGTGGTTCATACATATTTTGACCCTAACGCAGATCCGGTACCTTTCCAAAGAGCAAAAATGTCTTTGATGCCGGTGGATAGAAGAAAATATAATTTTAATGAAGTTGAGCAACCTTGGCTCGAATCTGAAGCAGTCAGACAAGCCCAAAGATGCTTACGTTGTGATTATGGTCATTAATTAAACAGGAAATAAAAATGATAAATTTAATTATAAATGGTTTGGAAGTTTCTGTTCCCGAAGGAACTACTCTATTACAAGCGGCATCGAAAATTGGCGTAAAAATACCCACATTATGCCATGTTCCAAACAAAGATCCAAAGGGTGCATGCAGAGTTTGCCTTGTTGAAGTGAAAAATGCTCGTTCGCTTGTTGCCTCTTGTGCGATGCCTGCTTCAGAAGGTATGAGAGTTTTCACAGCCACAAAAAGAGTGCGTGATGCTCGCAAAACAGTTGTTGAATTACTATTATCCGAGCATAATGGTGATTGTAAAACTTGCGATAGAAATGATGATTGCGAATTGCAAGAACTTGCTCGTAATCTCGGTATTGATGAAGTTAGATTCGAAGGCGAAAGAGCAAAATATCAATACGATGACTCAACTGCGGCATTAATTCGTGATAATGGAAAATGTATTAAATGCAGAAGATGCGTTACTGTTTGCAATGAAATTCAGAATGTTGGCGCCTTGTTCCCACAAGGTCGTGGCTATGATTCAGTAATTGGACCTGCATTTGCAATGAATTTGGATACTGTTGCTTGTGTGCAGTGCGGTCAATGTGCGGCAGTATGTCCAGTTGGGGCAATTACCGAAAACTCACATATTGATAAAGTATGGAAAGTGATTGATAATCCTGAAAAAATTGTTCTTGTTCAAACTGCTCCAGCAATTAGAGCCGCATTAGGTGAATGTTTTGATTACGAACCGGGAACATTGGTTACAGGAAAAATGGTTTCTGCATTAAAGCAAATCGGCTTCGATAAAGTATTCGATACAAATTTTGCGGCAGATTTGACAATTATGGAAGAAGGTTCGGAATTGTTAATGAGATTGAAAAATGCTATCGTTGAAAAGAAAGAAGCTCATTTGCCACAATTCTCAAGTTGCTCTCCGGGCTGGATTAATTTCTTGGAATATTTTTATCCTGAAATGATTGATAATCTTTCAACTTGCAAGTCGCCACAGCAAATGTTTGGAGCTGTTGCAAAATCATACTATGCAAAAAAGAATAATATCGACCCGAAAGATATAGTTGTTGTATCGGTTATGCCTTGTACCGCAAAGAAATTCGAAGCTCAAAGACCGGAAATGAACAGCAGTGGCTATACTGATGTTGATTATGTGCTTACCACAAGAGAACTTGGCAAAATGATTAAGCAAGCAGGTATTAGTTTTAGAGATCTTCCGGATTCTGAAATGGATTCGCCTTTGGGACGTTCATCTGGTGCGGCAGATATATTTGCAAATACTGGCGGCGTGATGGAAGCGGCAATCAGAACCGTTTACGAACTTGTTACCGGAAGAGAATTGCCTGCTGATAATCTACATCTTCAGCCATTGATGGGTCTTGAAGGAATCAAAACCGCTTCTTTGAAAATTGAAGGAACAGTTCCAGCTTGGTCATTTTTGGAAGGCGTTGAATTAAAAGTGGCTGTTTCTCATGGATTGGGAAATACCAGCAAATTACTTCAGAGAATCAAAGATGGGGAAGAGTACCACTTTGTTGAGGTGATGACTTGTGCCGGCGGATGTATTGGTGGCGGCGGTCAGCCAAGGTTCACAACAGATGAAATTCGCAAGAAAAGAATGTCTGCTATCTATCGTGAAGATGAAGGCAAAACATTAAGAAAATCTCACGAAAATCCTGACATATTGGAAATATATGCAGAATTTTTCGAGCATCCATTGAGCCATAATTCCCATAATTTGCTTCATACTCATTATAACAAAAAATCTCCCGTATAAGCAAATTAATAAGTGAAACATAATTACCTTCCGAAAGTTTATTCTGTGGAAGGTTTTTTTTTATTTCCCGTCATTTCGAAGCCGAAGGCGAGAAATCCAGAAAAATGGATTTCGGGAATTGGGTTTCGGGAATTGGGTTCGGGAATTGGGTTCAGCAACGTAGTTGCGATATACAAGTATAATTTATATGCCACTCCTACTGAGCTTGGTTTGTTCTTGTTTTTCATTGCTACAAACAGGTCGCAACGACGTTGCTTATTTGACTCATTTTATTCCTTCAAAAAAAATTTCGCATAGCGATTGAATTATGGTAATAATAGAAAACCCTATTACATTTTATCGCATAGCGATTATATAATATAATCTCTACGAGATAATTGGGCATTACATTAATCTATTTATTACCATAATCAGAATCTCTTCGAGATAGGAATAAATTGAAAAAAACAATCACTGTTTTTTTGGAACAGGGAAATGTATTTATATACAAATTTTATCTGTAGGGAACGCAGACCTGGGTTCCTTACAAAACATTTCTGTAGGGAATGCAGATCTGCATTCCTTACAATTAAAAATTGGAAGCATTTGGGCTTGCCCAAATGTTGTCATTGGAGCAAGCTCCATTGCTACCGAATTTCTCTCAAATAAGGATGCTTGTATTAATTGCTTTAGTGAATATTTTTTATGAACAAATGTTTGAAAATTTTGGAATTACTTCAACAATAGTGGATCTGCTTGTCCTGCATTATCGAAGCCCCTTTTTCTTAATAAACAACTATCGCATTCTCCACAAGGTATGTCTGAATTTGTGTAGCAACTCCATGTTAATTCAAAGGGTACTCCAAGCTCCAAACCCATGCTCACAATATCCGATTTTGTCAT
>JANJUO010000190.1 GCA_024710535.1 bacterium | reverse complement strand
GCAACTGCTATTGACTCCTATGGCGGAGCAACTGGTACAATTTTACTTAATACAACAAATTTCCCTGGAACAAAAGCAAATTTGGGAACTGGATTAGGGAACGACCATCCAATTTCCATTTCTTTTACTTCCACAACAGCTACTGCTGATAATGAATTGTATGATCCTAATACAACAAGTGTTACTGCCTTAGGCGGAACTATTAAAGCAAAAATGTTGTTTTCAGATAAAGTAGAATGTTCAAGTTGCCATGATGTTCATAATTCAGGTACTTCATCAACAAACGGACACATGTTGTTGGTTTCAAACACAGGTAGTGCATTATGCCTTACTTGTCATAAAAAATAATGATAACTATTAAGTCAACAGACAATGTATCGTTTATATATTGTCTGTTGATTTCTTTGGAAATGTAAAATGTCAGCAAAAATTTTATTAAATATTTTATTACTAATAGTCTTACTTTTGGTATCATGCTCATCGAATGTTACCCAAAATAAAAATCGTTTGTTCTTTCCGGCTTCTCCGGATGAACCAAAGATACAATTTCTAACAACAATAAAAAATTCTACTGATATTAAAGGAACAAGAACAGCTTTTGAAACTTATGTTTTGGGTGAAGAAATTCCTGAACAAATATTGAAACCTTATGGCATTTCATCTGCTCAAGATATAATAATTGTTGTTGATACGAAACTTGGATCATTAATTAGAATGAATCTAAAGAATGGAACATTTGAGTATATTAATCCAACAGGCAGAGGTTTACTCAAAAAGCCATTAAATTGTTTCATTTATGACTCGCTAATTTTTGTTAATGACATTGCTTCTAAAGATATTGTTGTCTTGAATATTAATGGTGATTTTATTGATAGATTTGGTTCTGATGTATTAAGTAAACCATCAGATGTAATTGTAAATAAGAATAAAGCTTATGTTACCGACATGGATAATAATAGAGTATTCGTATTCTCTTTAGAAAATTACAAATTACTAAATTCATTTCCAAATAGCAAAGAAGGTGATAATTCATTTCTTCATTCCCCAACACATTTAACTATCAATAATGATAGAATTTATGTTTGTGATTTTGGGGAATTCAACGTTAAGGAATTTACAACTTCAGGTGTCTTTATGAAAAATATTGGCAAATATGGTCAGAATTTGGGAGAATTTGTTCGCCCTAAAGGTATTGCTGTTGACAAAGACAATAATCTTTATGTTAGCGATGCGGCTTTTGAGAACGTACAAATTTTTAATCCAACAGGAAAATTACTAATGTTTTTTGGAGGACCATACATTTCCACTGGCTATTTGAATTTACCAATTAGAATTAATATTGATTATTTGAATAATCAATACTTTGAGAAATATGTTGATGAAAAATATAAAATTAAATATTTGATTTATGTAACTAATCAATTCGGTCCTGACAAAATTACAGTTTATGCTTTTTTAGATAAAAAGTGATGAAAAAAATTAAATGAGAATTTCACCAAAAAAATATGAATTTGTTTGCGTTTTGATAGTTTGGATAATGGTTGCATCAGCTTGTGATACAGTTTCAAACTACGAAACCTTATCATTTTTTTTTGATGGCGTTCCTAAACAAGACAGTACTATAATTAAACTTGACTCAATAAAGTTTAATCAAAATGCCCAAAAAGCACTGATAGCAAGTCAATTAGTTTCTCATTCTCATAAACCATTTTCAAATAGAGAGTGTGCAAAATGCCATCAATCAAGTTTTTCAAATAAATTAAATAAAGAAATAAATGATTTATGTTTTGATTGCCATACTGAATTAGTCAAAGATAGTTTATTTGTTCATGGACCTGTTGCTTCGGGTTACTGTTTTAAATGCCACGAACCACATTCATCAACAAATAAAAGACTTCTTTTGAAAGTTGATCAGAATTTATGTTATGAATGTCATTTAAAAACTGAAATATCAATTAATGTTGCACACAAAGAAATACAAGATACTGTTTGCTGGGTTTGTCATAATCCTCATTCTTATAGTAAACAATATTTCTTAAAGAATTAACTATGAAAAGTATCAAATACATCATATTACTATTCATAATTTTATCAAACTTTCATTTGTTTGCTGAAGAATTGTATTCTTTAGGAATTCTAAAAGTAAAAAGTCTAAATGGTTCAATACTTCTTGAATCGAGTTTTAGAGAGCAAGAAAATACTTTAACAAACAATTTCTATGACAAGCAACAGTCTTTAAATTTCAATGGAATTTTCAAGGTTAAAACAAATTCCTTTTTATGGCATGAAAATTTTTGTATTCTTGATGCTAATCTTGAATATAGTCCTAATGCTTTAAAAGAGAACTTTTTAGTTATGCCTAACAGAACCGAAACAACAAATGCTGAAAACTTTGGTGTAAATCTATTATTCTTTAACAACAGACCTTTAAGTTTCAACTTCAGTCTTGGACAGGGCTTGAGCTATTCGATGAGAGACTACGGCACGTCTATACAAACTAATATGAGTATTATTAATTCATCTCTAATATTCAAAAATTCCTTTGCCCCAATTTCATTAAGTTTCAATAAAAGTAACTCCCAAGAAACTTATCTGTCTGATTCTAAAACTTATGAATTTAATAGAACAAATGTTTCTGCTTCTGCTTCAAAATTAATTAATGGAACATTGGAAAATAAAATTAGTTTTTCGAATAACAATTATCAATATAAGTATGATAATCTTCAATTATCAAATTTAGATATTTTTGAAGCAAAATTAGATAATAAATTAATAATTAATAAAGAAAATGATGAATTCATTCAATCAAATTTAACTTATTATAATCAAATTGGGAACATAAATCAAAATCGTTTAACAGAAAATTTATT
>JANJUO010000589.1 GCA_024710535.1 bacterium | reverse complement strand
ATCCAGCTTATGATAAAAAAACCAGACTTACGGCTGATTGGCTATTAAATCATTTAAAAAATATTGGATTTGATAAATCTAGATTATATGAAACTGAAGGACATCCAATTGTATATGCTGAAGATTTATCTGCTGGAGAAGATAAGCCAACCGTTTTGATTTACGGACATTATGATATTCAGCCTGTTGATCCATTAGAATTATGGGAAACATCACCATTTGAACCAACAATCAGAAATGGAAAATTATATGCACGTGGCTCAAGTGATGATAAAGGTCAAGTTTTTGCCCATGTGAAAGCATTAGAAGCACTCAAAAAAATTAACGGTAAATTACCTTTGAATGTTAAATTGCTTATCGAAGGCGAAGAGGAAGCCGGCAGTAATCACTTAGATGAATTCATTGTAAATAATACTGATTTATTAAAATGCGATACAATTGTAATTTCTGATACAGAATGGTTTGCTGATGGAATGCCTTCATTATGCTATAGTTTGCGTGGAATTAGTTATATTGAAGTTACAGTTACCGGTCCGAATAGAGATTTGCACTCCGGAACATTTGGTGGAGCAGTTGATAATCCTATTAATGTATTAGCAAATATGATCTCTCGATTGAAAGATAACTACAATAGAGTTACAATACCCGGCTTCTACGACAAAGTTATTCCTTTAACGGATGAAGAAAGAAGAGGTTTTGAAGAATTGCCATTTAATTATAAAGATTATTGCGAGGATTTGGATATTGCAGATGGAAATGGTGAATTTGGATACACGACAATCGAAAGAGTCTGGGCTCGTCCATCTTTGGATTTGAATGGTATTTATGGTGGCTATACCGGAGATGGTGCAAAAACAGTTTTGCCGTCAAAAGCAACCGCAAAAATATCAATGCGTCTTGTTGCAAATCAAAATCCTGATGAAATTACTAATTTGATAACAGACTATTTACAAAAAATTGCTCCGCCAACTGTTAAGATTAAAATTACTCCAATGCACGGTGGTCAGCCTGTATATGTATCAAAAGACAGTTCAGCTGTAAAAGCCGCAACAACCGCAATGGAAAAAGCATTTGGCAAAAAACCTGTGTTTATGAGAGAAGGTGGATCTATTCCAATAGTTGCCACATTCCAAACAGAATTAAATGCCCCAAGTGTATTGATGGGATTAGGATTACCAGGCGATAATATACACTCTCCAAACGAAAGTTTCGCTTTGGATAATTATTATGGCGGCATCAAAGCATCTGCTTATTTCTTTGATGAATTTGCAAAATTATAAAATAAAAAATATTAACATTAACCCTTTGTTTGCTATCTGCATGCAAAGGGTTATTTATTAATTATTCATAAAGTCTTTCAATTCAACAAGCAAAGTTCTTACTTCCAATAATAATTTCTTATTTTCAGATTTTGTGTCGGATTCATTAATTGAAGCAATTTCAATTTCAGGAACGCTTTCTACTATAATTTCAGGAATTTCTTCAAACAATGAATCAACTTGAATTTCTTCAACATCAAAATTCATAGTACTTAATCTCTCTTTTACTCCAGCGAGTGACAATTTTTCATCTCTAATCAAATTTTTTATTGATTTGATAATTTTTAGATCTTTTTCGGAGTAAACCCTATTTCCTGCACGATTTTTTCGTGGTTTAATAAAATTGAATTGCTTTTCCCAATATCTTAGAATGTGCTGCTCTTCGTCAACAATTTTTGATATTTCGCTAATAGAATAATATAATTTTTGCATAAAATATATTTTTTAGAAATTATATTTAAAAAAATTCAAATTAACAATTTATTTCCAAAAATAAAATATTTTTTTTATTCGTTAATAAATTATTAATTTTGTATTTTAAAAAATTGTGTAATTGGAGAATCAATTTGGAAAAATATATCGTAAATCCGGTTCTTGTTAGAATGAAAGAATCTGCTCGTGGCTCAATTTATCAATCTATTGTGGCTATGGGATTTCGCTCACGTATTATTAATGACCAAATCAAAGCGGAATTACAGGAGAAAATGGCTGATATTCCAATTTCTAATGATGAAAGCGAAGGTGTTAATTACGATCAACTAACAATAAGCAAGGAATTTGACAAATTACCAAAGCCAACTTTTATTGCAATGAAAGAAATATCTGACGAAAAACTTAGATTTGAAATGCCGGTTTTAAATGATGAATCCGATCAATAATGGTTTTTAGCAAAAAGTGTAAATAATTTATTCCGGATATCAATATCCGGATTTTTTTTATTGCCTTGATTTTCATAAAAGGCATAATAATTGTTATAGAAAAATTGTGGGAAATGTTTATAAAAATATTGATGATGATTTCGAACTCAATCCTTTTCAGGAATTTGATAAGGACGATATTATTAATAATTCAGAGCATCTACCTTTCAATTTTGATGATGAATTCAAAAAATCTGATGTTGCAAATACAAATATTGAAGAAAATGAAAAATGGCTATCAGATGATGATATAAAAGAATTTGTAAAATATGGTCAAGAAGCAAAGCAGGCGGCAGATTTATACAGTTCCCTTATTGAAGAGCCATTCGAAAGTAGTGTTATCAAGAAGAAAGATGCTGCCAAAAAGAAGATTATTTCGGCTTCGGACATCGAGCAGATTCTAAGTTATGATGAAGAGCAACGAAAAACACAAAAATTCAGCGATGAATACAAAACGCAGAAAGTATCCCAATTAAGCCAAGAAGATTATTTGGTTCAGCATTTTAAAGATTTCATTATTGCTCCCAAAATTGCGGGTAAAGCTGCCGGGCTCAAACACAAAAATCTTATACCTCAAGATTATTACAAAGATGAAGGAACTAAAGTTGAGATAGTTGATGATCCCGCAATGATTGCAGAGGAGCATCGCACACAAATTGAAATTAATCGAAACAAAACTGGTGAAATAGAAAGTATTTTGGTTACTTGTAAATGTGGCGAAAAAACTTTTATTCAGTTTGATTATGTTGAAAATGATGAAGATTCCGCCACAGAATATATGTCAGGAATGCCTCCCGTAGTAGAATTAGATATGACTCCTCGGAAAAGATTCAATATTGACATTCCAGATTCCGTTATTGATGATGTTATTGCCGAAGTAGAGGATATAGAAGAGAAAAAAGCAAAGCCATTCGAGGGTGAAGTTTTTTAATTCTCAAATATTACATTTTTCATTTACATTCAAATTGTCACTTATTCAAATTAAACAATTTTTGAATTTGATTAAGTTCAAATTTTCACCAATCTTTGCAACTTATTGTATTTTTATACGTTATAACACAGTTGTTTTATTCATTTGGAAATGTTTATGAGTATTATCAAAGTTGAGAATATCTTTAAATCATTCGGAAATTACAATGCCGTTAATGATATTAGTTTCAAAGTGGAGGCAGGAAAGATTTTTGGTATGCTTGGACCAAATGGTGCAGGCAAAACCACCACTATTCGTATGATTACGAACATTATTTTTCCTGATAAAGGTAATATTTTTATCAAAGATCAAATTGCCGGTCCCACTCATCAAAATATTATCGCTTACCTACCCGAAGAAAGAGGTCTCTACAAAAAACTTAAGGTTATCGAACAGTTGATCTACTTTGCACAATTAAAAGGTATTTCAAAACAAACGGCTCTCGATAGAGCTAAATATTGGCTACATAAAATGGGAGCTGCCGGATGGGAAAACAAAAAGATTCAAGAGCTTTCTAAAGGTATGCAGCAAAAAGTTCAATTCATTAGCACAATGCTTCATGATCCCGAAATCATTATTTTAGACGAGCCATTCTCCGGATTTGATCCTATTAATACCGAACTATTAAAATCAATTATCATTGAAATGAAAGATGCAGGCAAAACTATCATTCTCTCTACTCATGTGATGGAGCAGGTGGAGCAACTTTGCGATGACATCATCCTCATTAACAAAGGGAAAGCCGTTCTATCCGGTGATGTTCGCAACATCAAAAAAAGTTATGGCAAAGATACAATTGTGCTGGAGTTCGATGGTGATGATTCTTTCATTCAAAATCTTCCGAATTGCAGAATAATATCTCGTACACAAAATCGAATTGAATTCAAACTCGAAGATAACACAGTCTCTTCTAAGCAAATTTTATCAACCATTATGGAAACGGCTGAAATATATAGTTTTGCTAAAGTTGAACCAAGTCTTCACGAAATATTTATCGAAGTAGTTGCTCACGAAAACATGAAAAAGGAGAATTAATAAATGAATACTAAATCCAAAATTTGGACAATTATTTCCCACGAATATCTTTCACGTGTGAAGTCTAAAGGTTTCATCATCGGAACCATTCTTGCACCTTTGGGATTCCTTGCAATCATTGGAATATCTGTTCTTGTTACTGTTATGTCAAAAGAAGATACATCCAAAAAGTTAGCAATTGTTGACAAAACCAATCTAATTGGTGCTAAAATTGTAGCATTAGATACATCGAAGTATTTTATTACAGATTTGCCTGTTGAAACTCTTAAGAAACAAATTCTTGATGGTACTTCGGATGGATTTTTCCTTATTCCCGCTGATTTTATGGATAATGGAAAAGCCGAAGTTTACACCGGTGGCGGCGGAGGCATCGGTTATGTTGAAGCATTAGAAAATAATTCAGAAGAAATACTTATTCGAGAGAAATTATATCAATTGAATGCCGATCCTACAATTATTAAGATTGTAGAGCGCGGCGTTAGTATCGACCAAAAGAAAGTAACTATCGAGGGAGAAAAAGAGGACTTCACACAAATCTATGCAGTTCTTGGTTATATTCTTGGTTTTGCTATTTATGGGCTTATGTTTGCTTATGGAGCAATGGTAATGCGAGGAGTAATCGAAGAAAAGGCAAACAGAATTATTGAAGTGATTGCATCGAGTGCTTCTCCATTTCAAATTATGATGGGAAAGGTTCTGGGAATTGGAATGGTGGGGCTTACACAAGTTTTATTCTGGCTACTTTTGGGTGGTATTGTTTTGGCAAGCGGTGGAACGATTGCCTCAATGTTTATCACGCCAGATCCAGCATTAACACAAGGTATGGCAGGTCAATCCAATCCTAACGAAATGATAAATATGCTCAATCAGATAAATATTTCGCCCGGAATTATCATTGGATTTATCTATTATTTTCTAATTGGCTATTTTATATATAGTTCATTATTTGCGGCAGTTGGCTCTGCGGTAGATCAAGAGCAAGATGCGGCACAACTTCAAATGCCGATAACAATTCCAATAATTATACCTATTCTTTTTATTACAAATATTATGGCAAATCCTGATGGTACGCTTGCCACAGTGCTTTCCTTGATTCCTTTTTTCACTCCGATTCTTATGATTGTAAGAATTGCGGCAACATCAGTACCTGCTTGGCAGATAATTTTATCGGTTGTACTTACAATTGGAACATTTTTCCTTTGCCTTTGGGTGGCATCCAAAATTTATAGAGTTGGAATACTAATGTATGGCAAAAAACCAAGTTTCAAAGATCTTGCAAAATGGTTTATTATGGCTAAATAATTATTAGAAATAGTATAATTGCTATTCAAAAACGATGAAATTAACAGCATAACAACACTCATCCATCCGATGTTTACAAAAGCATCGGATTTTTTTATATTTTGAATGTAGGAAAGAATAAATGTATGTGCTAATGCTGTACCATCAGAAGTCCAAAACATCCCCGTGAGATAGCATATTACAATAATATTTTCAAAACCAGCAGAGCCATCATCAGCTACTATAGTTTCATCAGTTTTTACAAAATTTTGTAATTTTTTTAGCAATTAAAAAATAGAGCCTACCAAATGTCCATTAGGCAAATTCCATTCAAAAACATTCTAACAAATGTCTATTAGCCAAATAAACTCTGTTTTCAGAATTTTAATAGTTCTATATTTAAGTCTTACTGTTTTCTCATAGTTACAAATAAAAAAAGTAAACTCATCTTGCAATTAGAAATAGGATAAAGTGTTAGATTTATAAATAAAAACTTAAATAATTTAATATGATTCAGTTAAATTAAGTCATTCTATATCAACTGCAGATAAAAAAAGTAAAAAAACCTTGAAAATAATAGCTTTTCAGCGTTTTTTTATTTAATATTTAATATTTTTTTTCTTGCTTTGCTTAAATTGAATGCAAAAGTATTTCATATTCAATTCAAAAAACCAATATTATTTGCCTTAACTAAAAAAAGAATTTAAGCATAATTACGTTTATATTATTGATTTTAATAACTTAATTATTTTTAAAGGTAATATATGAAACTAAAAAGCTACGTTTATGGAGAATGGATCGAAGGCAATGATAATGGCGTGCCTTTATTTAATGCAATTAACGGAGAAGAAATCTTCCGAATTTCAAGTAAGGGAGTGGATTTCAAATCGGTTATTGATTATGCAAAATCCAAAGGAAAACATATCAGTCAATATACTTTTCATGAAAGAGCAATTATGCTTAAAAAGTTAGCATTGTATTTGATGGAAAGAAAAGACAAATACTATCAATTATCTTATCTATCGGGCGCCACAAAAACTGACTCTTGGATTGATATTGAGGGCGGAATTGCAACAATGTTTACCTATTCAGGCAAAGCAAGACGCGAACTACCAAATGAACGCTTCTATCTTGAAGGAAATGCAGAAATGCTCTCCAAAAAAGGTAGTTTCATTGGGCATCATATTTGCGTTCCATTGCAAGGAGTCGCAATTCATATAAATGCATTCAACTTTCCGATTTGGGGAATGCTCGAAAAATTCTCTCCTACCTTTGTTGCAGGTGTTCCAACAATTGTTAAGCCCGCTTCATTGACGGCTTATCTTACGGAAGTATTTGTTCGTGATATGATAGAATCGAACATCTTGCCCGAAGGATCTATTCAACTTATTTGTGGATCGACCGGTGACTTACTTGAACATGTTGATGGTCAAGATGTGGTTACACTTACCGGCTCAGCAACAACCGGCAGAATGCTAAAATCCTCAAAAGCAATTGTAGAAAATTCCGTAAGATTCAATATGGAAGCCGATTCTCTTAACGCATCAATTCTCGGACCTGATGCAGTTGCCGGCACGCCCGAATTTGATCTTTATGTTAAAGAAATACTCAAAGAGATGACCGTAAAAGCCGGTCAGAAGTGCACATCAATTCGCCGAGCAATCATACATGAATCAATAGTCGAAGATGTAATTAAAGCCGTAAACTTAAGACTTGAAAAAAATCAAATAGGGGATCCAAGATTGGACGGAGTGCGGATGGGACCTCTTGCAGGAAAATCGCAACAGCAAGAAGTAGGCGACCGTGTTGCCGAATTACTTACTGTTGCCGAAAAAGTAACAAAAAATGCAGATCAATATTCGATTAATGGCGGTAATTACGAAACCGGCTCATTCTTTGCACCAACTTTGCTGTATTGTAATAAACCATTTGATAATGAAATTGTTCATAGCGTTGAAGCATTTGGACCGGTAGCAACAATATTGCCATATCGAACTCTTGATGAAGCCGCTGAATTATCTAAATTAGGAAAAGGATCGCTTGTAAGTTCAATTTTTACCGGAGATGATAAAGTTGCAAAAGAACTATTCTTCAATACTGCGTCATATCACGGCAGAGTAATGATTATTAATAAAAATTCTGGTGCAGAAAGCACTGGTCACGGCTCTCCAATGCCTCAATTAGTTCATGGTGGACCTGGCAGAGCAGGAGGTGGCGAGGAATTAGGCG
>JANJUO010000553.1 GCA_024710535.1 bacterium | reverse complement strand
CCAAAGGATACTGGGGCTTAAGAAAAAACGTCTGGACAATAGCGAAAAACCACATTGAAAAAGGGCTTCTACACGCCTTTGTGGGAAGAAAATTAAAGAAACGCAGTTATCGCAGTTTATGGATTGTGCGTATTAATGCTGCCGCAAGAGAAAACGGCACCACTTATTCAAGATTGATGAATGCTCTCAAAAAGAAAGGCATCATCATCAACAGAAAAGTTCTTGCTGATTTTGCAATGAACAAACCTGAAATTTTTGCCGCAATCGTAAAGAAAGCGATTTAAAATATTTGAATTTTATCGAAAAATTACGTAATTTTGAACCGTATTTGTAATGTACAAATGCGGTTTTTTTATCGGTTTGGGGAAAATAAAATTAATATAATTATTATTCATTTCATTTTGGATAATTAATTTTATTGACTGATAAAATCAACTATCTCGGAAAATTTTATGCAGCAGAAAGAAGAGCCGGTTTTCGATCAATCTCAACAGGTTGATCAGATAAGCCCACAAAAGAAGAAGTATTGGAAATTTTGGCTTACAATGTTTTTTTTGAACTTGGGATTATTGGTTGTAATTTATAAATTATTGATGATTCAAGTTGTCAACGTTGAAGAATACCACGTCAAAGCCAAAAAACAGCATCAATCTAAAATCAATCTAAGTGCTGAAAGAGGAAACATTTACGATAGATATAATAAATTGATTGCTTCGAATATCGAATCTGTTTCGATTGCTGTCGATCCAAGACATCTTCAAAATAAAAAGAAAGTTATTGAAATAATTTCAAAAAATTACGGTGTTCCTGCAAGCAAATTAAACACTAAAATTACTAATTCCAAAAGTGCTTTTGTTTGGATAATAAGAGGTGTGGACCCAACATTAAGTAAAGAGTTGGAAGCACTTAATGACAAAGGTGTAATTCTTATTAATGAGCCGAAGAGAATCTATCATTATGGTGGAATTGCCGCACAGATTGTGGGATTTTGCGATATTGACAACAAAGGACTGAGTGGCATTGAATTAAAATGGGATACTTTATTGAAAGGAAAGCCCGGCTATATGATTGTTAATAGAGATGGATTAGGCAAACTCAGACAAGCGGCAGATTTGCCGGTTATCCCAGCTCAACATGGTCATTCAATCAAACTTACTTTAGATATCGAGCTACAGCGTATTGTTGAAAATGAACTTCGAACAGGCGTGATTAATTCCGGTGCAGAATCAGGTACTTTGGTGGCAATCGAACCTGAAACTGGAGATATTCTTGCAATGGCTTCATACCCCGGATATGATCCTGAAGATATTAGCAGACATAGCCCAAGCTCTATGCGAACTCGTGCAATTACTGATGTTTTGGAGCCGGGCTCAACATTCAAAGTAATTACTGCCGCCGCCGCAATGGAAGAGAAAATTGTTTCCGAAAATGACATTTATAACGGTTATGGCGGAACTTTGCAGTTCAAAGAATATACTATTAGAGACGTGCATGGCTATGGAATGATTACATTTAAGAAAGCAATGGAAGTGTCGAGTAACGTTGTTCTTTCGACAGTTGCAAGCAAAATTCCTGATAATACTTTCTATAAATATATTAGAGATTTCGGATTTGGTTTGGAATACGGCATTGAAATTCCGGGCGAAGTTAGTGGCAGATTAAGAAAAAGAGATGATTTTAGTGCTACTGCAAAGCGTTATATCGGCTTTGGATATGGCATTTCGGCAACTTCTCTTCAAATGGCAAATGCTTACTCAACGATTGCAAATGGTGGAGAATTGATGAAACCATATTTAGTGAAGTCGGTTTTCAGAGAAGATACAGGGGAGGAATTTTATTCGGCAAAGCCAATCAGAATCAGAAGAGTTATTTCGGATTCCACTGCAAAAAGATTAACAAGCATTTTGGAAAGTATTGTTCAGAATGGTACAGGAAAAGCGGCTATTGTTGATGGAATGAAAATTGCTGGAAAAACCGGTACAGCACAGCAATTGGTAGATGGCAAATATTCAAAATCAAACTATAACGCTTCGTTTGCAGGATATTTTCCTGCGGATAATCCAAAATTGGCTATGATAATCGTTATCGATAAGCCAAGAGCATCAATTTATGGTGGGGCAACAGCCGCACCAATTTTTAAGAATATTGCACTTCGATGGTCAGCTATAAATTCGCATATTTACGAAAGAGATTCAATTCAATCGGATACTCTGTCTGTAACCGTTAAAGACTCGGTTTTGGTGCCCCAATTAGTGGGATTAAATACCAAAACTGCAATCAATTTTTGTAATGCAAAAGGATTGAATTTGAAAATCAAACCTGATGATAAAATCATTATTTCACAAAATCCTACTGCTTTTTCTCGTGTAAGAAAAGGAACAATTGTTAGTGTGATTGCCTCTTTGCCAACGGATTCAACAGCAGGAAAGCCAAATATAATCGGTTTAAGCATCAGGCAAGCTCTTAATGTTATTTCAAAAATCCAATATAATCCAATTGTTATTGGCTCGGGAATTGTTAAAAGCGTCAAGTGGAATCCTGAAGGTAAATCAAAAAGTTGTATAATTTATTGTAATTAAAAATATGGCATTTATTAGAAGTATATCAGGTTTGAGAGCAACTTTGGGCGATGATTTGACGCCTGCAATCGTTGCCGAATACAGTTCA
>JANJUO010000458.1 GCA_024710535.1 bacterium | reverse complement strand
ACAAAGGTTCGTTGCTCATCAATAGTTTTTGCATTATCAAATTTTTGTTTTTAGCAACAGTAAAATTATCAAATAATTCAAAAGAATGCTCTACCAATTTAGAAATAGGCATTGCACGCTCTGAATTTAACTCTATTAAATTTAATTGTTTAGTGATTGGCTTGAGAATTTCAAGCATTTCTTTGGCATTTTTATCAATTAAAGAAGAAAATAGAATATTCCACTTCAACTTTTTGTATGGGCTATGAGTAATTGTATTATATAATGCTTCAATTCCATTAGAGTTATGCGAAACATCAACAATAATAGGTGGATCATTACTTATTAAATCTATTCTGCCAATCAAGCCGGAGTTTTTTTTGATATTTTTAAGCCCATTAATCACTGCTGGATTCGAAATTTTCAAACTATAATGATTTTTAATAATTGAAATGATATTTAAAGCAATATGAGCATTTTGAATTTGATGAATTCCGGGTAAGCCGATAGTAAATCTTCTGATTCTATCCAAATTGGCATCAATCAATTCCATTATTCCAATAGAATTGAGGTTTTCATCAATTTTAATAAATTGTGATTCAAAATTATTATTCGATACGAATAAGCACTTTTTATTTAATGCAGTAACAGTAAATATTCGAAGAGCTTCGGCTTTGTTTTCGCCAACAACCACAGGTATTCTTTGTTTGATAATACCAGCTTTTTCGTAAGCAATTTGCGCTAATGTATCGCCCAAATATTCTGAATGATCAAAAGCAATCCGGGTGATTCCGCAAATGATTGGTTTGATAACATTGGTAGAATCCAATCTACCGCCTAATCCAGTCTCAATCACAGCAAAATCTACTTTTTTATCAGCAAAAATCATAAATGCAAGAACAGTTGTGATTTCAAAAAATGTGCATTTTAGTTGTTTGGCGTGAGTAAGTAAAGTAGGTAAATGCTTCAAAATTTGTTCATTGGTAACTGTTGCACCGTTTATTCTAATCCGCTCGTTGAATTCGAAAATATGTGGTGAGGTATAAAGCCCAACTTTGAATCCAGCTTCAATTAGTATAGAATTAATCATAGAAGAAGTAGATCCTTTGCCATTAGTTCCTGCAATATGAATAGATTTGAATGATTTTTGTGGATTTCCCATTAATTTGCAAAGGGCTTTTGTTCGAGCAAGTCCGGGTTTAATGGAGTTGCGATGCATAGAAAATAATTCATGTAGTAAATCGTTTAAAATATTGCTCATAATAATAATTCAATTCAGGAAATTAAAAAAACAAATTTATAGAATACGGAGATAATAATGAAGAACTATTTTTCAGATAAAGTAATTTTTATTACCGGAGGAGCGAGTGGAATAGGTCTATCGCTATCGAACAATTTTATTGCTCAAAATGCAAATGTTTATGCAATTGGTAGAAGAACTAAATCCGAATTAGTAAAGGAAAATCCGAAAATTGAAGAAGTTATGTCGGAAAACAATTATGTTTATCAACAATGTGATGTTGGAAATATTAGCGATGTTCGGAAAATTTACGAAAAAATAAAAAATGAAAGTGGAATACCGGATATTCTTATAAATAACGCAGGTGTTGGTATTTTTAAGTCTTTTGCAGATACAAGTTTGGATGATTTTGATGCGATAATGAATACAAATTTTCGAGGAGCTTTCAATACATCAAAATTAATTGTAGATGATTATCTGAAAATCAAAAAGGGAATGATAGTAAATATAATTTCTGTTGCTGTAAATGAAAGATTTACAAATAGTTCTATTTATGCCGCTTCCAAATCTGCAATGCTCACAATGAGTAGAATTATGCGAGAGGAGTTAAGAAAGGATAATATTAAAATAATTGATGTGATTCCCGGAGCTACTGCAACTGATATTTGGAATAAAAAAGTTCTGGAGCATCATTCACATAAGATGATGAAAGCAGATGATATTGCCAATACTATAATTTGTTTGATTGAATCAAGTATGAATAACTCTTTGATGATTGAAGAAATTACAATAAAACCACAGTCAGGGAATTTATGAGTGAAATTGAGGAAGGATTGATGAATAATGAGGAAGGTCTTTCCAATATTACTCTGCTTGAGAAAATTGCCAACCTTCCAACAAAACCCGGTGTTTATCAATACTACAATAGTTTGGGTACTATAATTTATGTTGGGAAAGCAAAAAATTTGCGTTCACGAGTTCGTTCCTACTTTCAAATGGGAAGAATTCATGATGCAAAAACAACAGCATTGATTAAGAAAATAGATGACATTGAAGTTATTGTAGTTGATACCGAAGCTGAAGCGTTAATATTAGAAGATAATTTAATAAAAAAGCACAAGCCGAGGTATAACGTTCTTCTTAGAGATGATAAAAGTTATCCATTTATTAGAATTACCAATGAGCCATATCCAAGAGTATTCCCAACAAGGCGAGTAATAAAAGATGGATCGAAATACTTTGGTCCGTTTACTGAATTGAGCCGTATGAAGCAGATGTTTCGTATGTTAAGAGCATTATTTTTGCTTAGGTCTTGCGATTTGAATATAACAGATAATTCAATTAAGAATAAGAAGCACAAGATTTGTCTGGATTTTCATATAAAAAAGTGCGAAGGACCTTGTGAAGGACTTATTTCTCAGCAAGAATACGCTGAAAATATAAAGCAAGTGATTGCGATTCTTAATGGAAAAACTAAGGACACCGAAAAATTTCTGACTGAGCAAATGGAAATTTTTTCTGAAGAAATGAAATTCGAGCAAGCGGCTGTGATGAGAAATAGATTGAGTATGCTTGTTGATTATATTGCAAAGCAAAAGATTGTTAGCACTGATAGTATTGATAGGGATGTATTTGGAATTGCAACTGCTGACAACACAAGTTGTACTATAGTTTTGAAAATTCGTGATGGCAAGTTGATAGGCAAGAGGCATTATATTATTAAGAATACAATTAATTTATCTCAGGAAGAAATCCTTCAGAGAACGATTGAAAGATGGTATCTCGAAAGTGATTTTATTCCGAAAGAGATTCATCTTCCAAATGAAATCATCGATATTGAATATGTGAGTGATTGGCTTGGACGACTTAAGAATTCATCTATCAATATTATTATTCCGAAAATTGGTGATAAGCGTAAGTTTGTTGAGATGGCAAATACAAATGCTGACTTTAACCTTAGAGAATATATTTTATCAATTGATAAAAGGGAAAGTATTGTTCCAAAAATGCTACAATCTCTCCAGAGAGATCTTCATTTGACTAAGCCGCCGCGGAGAATCGAGTGCTTTGATAATAGTCATATTCAGGGAACTGATATTGTTAGCTCAATGGTTGTATTTGTTGATGGGAAACCCAAGAAAAGCGAATACCGCAAGTATAAAGCACGTGATGTAAAGCAAAACGATGATTTTGCTACAATGAGAGAGACAATTTATAGACGTTATTCGCGTGCAATTAGGGAGAATAGTGAATTGCCTGATTTGATAATTGTTGATGGAGGAAAAGGGCAACTATCGTCAGCATACAAAATTATTAAGGAGCTTGGGATAATTCATAAAGTTACTTTGATTGGACTTGCCAAAAGACTTGAAGAAGTGTATTTCCCTGAAGAAGAGGAGGCGATTATGTTGCCACGCACTTCGAGCAGTCTGAGACTGATTCAGATGCTACGGGACGAAGCCCATCGCTTTGCAATTACTTTTCATAGAGAGTTAAGAAGTAAGCGTACTCTGCAAACAGAGCTTACTGAAATAGCGGGAATTGGAGAGAAAACAGCAAATATTCTTCTTACTGAGATAGGTTCTGTTGAGATGATAAAGTCGGCTGATGATGCCACTATATTGAAGCATACAAATGCTAAGATTCTTGCTAAGATTAGAGAACATTTTAAAAATTCTGAAAATAAAATTGAGGATTAAGTTATGAAAAAAATTATTATTAGTTGGTTTTTTGCAACGATTGTTCTATTTGGTCAGGATAATCTAATAAAGCATCAGGTAAATGCTGTTGGCTGGTTTAAAACTTCAGCTGAAATGGAATTGTGTTATCTACAAACTTATAATTATGCAAAGATGATGCTTGATATGAAGTTGAATAGTATTATCAAAGGACCGCCACCTGCCATTGTTTTGGACATAGATGAGACTGTGCTGGACAATAGCCCTTATCAAGCATCAATAATTGCTACCAATAGGCAATATAATAATAAAGATTGGAAAGAGTGGAGCGATAAAGCTTCTGCAAGAGTTTTGCCCGGAGTGAAAGATTTCTTGGAATATGCAAAGATGCGTAATGTAGAGATATTTTATATATCGAATAGGCATGTCGATGAAATGAGTGCAACTGTAGAGAATATGAAAAATGAAAAATTGCCAAATGCTGACCCCAAATTCATTCTGTTGAAGCAGGAAACTAATGATAAAACTCTAAGAAGGAGTATGATTGTTAATGAATTTGATGTGAGTCTCTTCATCGGCGATAATCTTACTGATTTTAGTGAGATTTTTGCAAATAGAGAGAATTTCGGTAAGCAAATCGTTTATGACAATTTACAATTATTGCTTGATAAATTCATAATGCTTCCTAATCCGATGTATGGCGAGTGGGAAAAAGCATTATATAACAACAATTATGCTCAGCCAGATTCATCAAAGATACAAATTAAAATTGACAATATATTGAAATAGATGATTGTTCTTGAAAATTCAGAATGATGAATATAGACATTGATTTATATGATTAATTAGAAAGAAAAAACTGGTTAGTAATTCAACATTAATGATATTAGATATTAGTAATTATGCTTGAAACCAAACATTATTTGTATAAAAATTGATGTTATGAATTGATAAATCCGTAAGTTTGTAAACGAATTTTGTAATGATATTCAAAAAGATTATGAAATTCGTTGATTAATTAATAATGGAGATTAAAAAATGAATTTAAAGAATATCAAACCGGCAGATAGAACTGAGAATGTACGCTACGCAATTCGTGATATTATCTCGCTTGCCAATGAAGTTGCTAAAACCGGTAAAGAAATGTATTATCTTAACATCGGCGACCCAAACATTTATGACCACGAAACACCTGCAACAGTGCTATTTCCTTCTATTCAGGCGCTTATCAATAATAAAAATGGATATGCACCATCAAATGGTATAAAAAGTGCTATTGATGCAATCGAACGAGATGCAAATAAAAAGGGTATTCACAATATTCTTGATATATTTGTTACGACAGGTGCAAGTGAAGCAATTGAAATGAGTTTGACTGCTTTGCTTGATAGAGGCGATAATTTTCTTATGCCAAGCCCGGGATATCCTCTCTACATAGCTGTTGAGAGTAAGTTGGAATGCGTTCCTAATCCTTACTATTTGAATGAAGAAAACAACTGGCAGCCAGATATTGAAGACATCAAATCTAAGATTAACAGCAGAACCAAAGCGATTGTCTTGATTAATCCTAATAATCCAACCGGCTCAATAACTTCAAAAGAAACTTTGCTTCAAATAATTGATATTGCATTGGAGCACAACTTAGTAATTATTGCAGATGAGATATACGACAAACTTATTTTTGATGACAATATCCTTACATCAATTGCTTCACTTAATACTGATGTTTCTTGCATAACTTTTTCAGGATTGTCTAAAAATTACATTGCTCCGGGCTATAGAATCGGCTGGGGAGTTGTTTCCGGACGTCAGGAAATAATGGGCGATTACGTCGAAGCGATAAACAAACTATCAAGAGCAAGAGTTTCTTCAAATCATCCTTTGCAATGGGCGGTGGCAAGTGCTCTCGAAGGTGATCAATCTCATCTTCACTTGATGATAAGCAAACTTGAACGCAGAAGAAATCTAATGGTGGATATTTTGGGTAAGATTGATGGCATTGATTTAGTTCAGCCACAAGGTGCTTTCTACGCCTTCCCATCTATTAAGGTAGATAATGATTCGAAATTCGTTACTGAATTGATCAAAACAACAGGAGTTGTTGTTGTGCCGGGATCTGGATTTGGACAAAAGCCGGGCACAAATCACTTCCGTATAGTTACACTGCCTACCGAAGATATTTTGGAGAAAGCATTTAGTTTGATTGCAGAATTCTACACAGATTACAAGCAAAGAATGTAGAATATTTCTGATATTCGTATAAATTACAGAAATGGAATACAAACGGCTGAAATGTCGGCAAAGTATTCCATTTTTTTATACTTGCCATTAGATATTTGATAGGTACGGAACTAATAATTATATTTGTAGTTTGAAATTTGATAATTATGGATAAAATATGATTGATATAGAGCAGAAAATAAGCAAAAAAGCGCAACGCAACAATCCTGAACTGAAGTCAACTCGTGGCAATAGACCGGAATGGCTAAAAGTTAGAGCGGCAAGCGGTGAAGCTCATCAGAATATCGAAAAGCTGATGAGAGTGAAGAAATTGCATACCGTTTGCGAAGAAGCGGCTTGTCCAAATATTGGTGAATGCTGGGGACAGCACGGCACCGCAACTTTTATGATTCTTGGAGATACCTGCACCAGAGCATGCTCATTTTGCAATATTAAAACGGGAATTCCAACTTTTCTTAATCAAAATGAACCTTTTGAAGTGGCGGAAGCAGTCAAGCAAATGCAATTGAAGCATGCGGTGATCACTTCTGTAAATAGAGATGAATTGCCCGATCAAGGCGCAAATATCTGGGCTGAAACTATAATTCAAGTCAGAAGAATTAATCCACAAACTACAATTGAAGTTCTAATTCCTGATTTCAAGGGAAATAAAGAATTACTCGAAGTTGTATTCGATGCAAAGCCCGATATTCTAAATCACAACGTGGAAACTGTGCCAAGACTTTACAAAAAAATACGTCCACAAGCTATATATAGACGTTCACTTGATTTACTTGAGTTTGCTAAGTCTCACGGTTTGAAAACCAAAAGCGGAATTATGGTTGGAATTGGGGAAACTGACGATGAAGTTATTGAATTGATGCGCGATTACGTTCAAATCAAACTTGATATTATGACAATTGGGCAATACTTACAGCCCACTGTAAATCATTCTCCGGTTGATAGATATGTGACGCCGCTTCAGTTTGCGGAATTCAAAAAAATTGGCGAGCAGTTAGGGATTGCCCATGTTGAGTCTGGACCTTTGGTAAGGAGTTCATACCATGCTCATAAGCATATTTGATTTGAATATTTTGATGATGTGAATTTGCATTGATAGGAAGTCTTTGATAAAATGCAAATTGTAAATGTGGAAAAGTGCTATTTCATTGATTTTGAATAGCACTTTTTTTTTTCTATGTAGTTGCGCGTAAGTGATATGTTTTATTTGCAGTAATGATTGTATGTGAGATTAATCTGAGTGCAATAATTATTTATTTATCTCCATAATTTTCTTTTGATGAAGCAGTTTATGTTGTTTAGCTCTCTTTATTTTTATAAAATTTGTCTGTATTTTCTGATAAATTTGTATTTAATTCAATTCGAAAATCATATATTTTTTTGATTTTTATAGTATTTATATTAATATCTGTAAATATTGATATTTTAAATTCTGTATTACAATCAAAAAAAATTATTGCAGTATTATACGAAATATTTGTCATATTAAATTCACAAATTCTTATCTAATTAATCTTAATTTATCCAAAATAATTATTCATGAAATTATTAAAATAAATAATTCTTGCTTGATAATTAATTGTAAATAAATATTGCATTTCATTGATTAAATTATATAAAGTTGTTGAAGTATTGCAAATTGCAATGATTGATACTTCAGGAATTATTAATGCATAATTATCTGCAATTTTAAAAATATAAAATTTTTATGCTGTGTAATTGAATGCAGTTAATCTAAAATAATTATGAATTGATGCAAAATAATTATTAATGCCCGCATTTATAATTGTAATTTATGTATAATAATATGAAATATATGCTATTTAATCTGCAATTAATGCATTAAAAAATGCAGTTAACGCAACATAATATGTAGTTGCCGCAATATGATTTTCAGTCCCCGCAACATAAATTTCAGCCCCCGCAATGTAATTTGCAGAGTGAATTTCATGTTGCATAGCCTACATTTTTGTGTGCGGTGATTTCGATTTATATTGCATTAGCTACGAAGATGAATTGAATAGATGCAAATTATTCATTAATTAATTCAAATTATATATGAATTGATTCAAATTAATAAATAATTAAATCAAATATAATTGCATTTTATTTAAATTATAAAATATAAATTTCAAATGTAAAATCATTTCATACAGTTTGGAATGCAATTGATGAATTTATTAATATAATTATTTCATATTATTATTCATATTATAAATTTTATAAATGAATTGTAGAATGTTTGAATTGATAAATGGCGTGTATTGAATTAATGTTTGCTGGTTTATTTGCAAAATATGATTCTTTGAATAATTCAATTTCGGATTTATAAAAAAAGTATTAAGATATAATTTAATTAAATAAAATTTATTAATTTAAATATAATTATGAAATTGCATTGAAGAATTTTTCAAATAATATTTATGCAATTAATTGTGTCAATAATATATATATTGAATGAATTATTGCTGTATGGAATTGATTGAATGAAATTAGTTGTATTATTTATGAAATTATAAATAATTAAAAGAAAAATTAAAAAATCAAAAAGAAATATTTTTATTGTTAATTAGAATATGA
>JANJUO010000454.1 GCA_024710535.1 bacterium | reverse complement strand
TTGGGTTCCCGCGGCTCCCGGGGCGTGAGTCCACTGAGATTGTGAAGAACTGAGTAGTGAACACTCCAATCAACCTTCCGCAGCGTAAACGCGCATGAAGACACCCCTTTTTGAGAAAGCGATAGGCATTCTGGACCTTGCCTCTGATACCGATTATCAGGTGCTCGATTTCGGATGTGGACAAGGCGAATTCCTGCACACGCTTTCAGGACGGATCGGTCCAGGCTCTCGCTTGGTGGGATACGACGCAATGGAGAAATCCATTGCAATCGCGCAGGCACGCTATCCAAACGCAGAGTTCATCTGTGAGCGATTTGCCGAAGAATTGCCCTTTCCAGATGCCTCGTTCGACGTGTTTGTGACAATTGACACCCTGGAATGCATCAAGAACAAGAAAGCGCTGCTGAGTGAGATTCACCGCATTCTGAAGCCCGGAGGGAAAATCCTAGCAATGCACTGGGATTGGGATACACAGACGTACAATATCCCGACCCGAGAGCTTGCCCGAAAGGCCGTGACGGCATTCTCGGACTGGAAGCAACCATGGATGGATGAGGCTGATGGCCAAATGGGCCGAAAACTGTGGGGCTTGTTCGAGGGTAGCGGCAAGTTCCACGGAAGCCCTGATGCGTTTTGCTTGATCGAAACCGAGTACGAACCCGGACGATACGGGTATGACCGTGTGCAAGATCTAGCCGGGGCGGTTGAGAATGGATGGCTGGACGAGCGCGAATACAGTCAGTTTCGCCGCGAGCTGTCCACGATCACTGAAAGAAAAGAGTATTCCTATAGTGTTACATCCTTTATCTATCACGGGCGGCGAGCATAACCACCGGCTCGGACCGACCCAAAAATCGGCGCCGTTTTCATGACTTTTCGACAATCAGTGTGTCGCTTTTGCGGTCGGCTGGGAGCGACGAACCGCATGGATTTAGGACACCCTCCCCAGTGGTTGAACCATGACAAGTGAGGAGAAGGCGCACTTCATGGCCCTGGCGCTCGACACCTCGCGCCAAGCCCTGCCCGCTTGTCGTCCGAATCCCCCGGTCGGCTGCGTGCTAGTGAAGAATGAACACGTATAGCGGCAGGCTTCACGCAGCCTCCGGGCGGCGATCACGCCGAGGCGATGGCGCTGCGGCAGTTCGAGGGTTCACTGGAGGGGGTGTTCGTTTTTGTGACCTTGGAGCCCTGTTCCTTCCAGGGAAGAACGCCTTCCTGTGCATTGACCCTCATAGAGCGGGGCGCGAAGGCGGTTTTCGTGTCCGTGATCGACCCTCACCCCAGGAATCGGGGCGAAGGGATCCACCTGCTCCGCGAAGCGGGAGTGACGGTCGAAACCGGCATACTGCAAGAGCGTGTCATGGGATTCATCGGACCGTATCTGAACAATGTCTGAAATTCACGGCCAGGCTCGCACCGACAACCGGGAACTAACGCTGCACGTGATTCCACCTCTGCAATTGGCACACCAGCGCGGTAATGGGCGGGAACCGGTGCTGGTCGAACGGTCCTCGGCGCTTCAGTGGGTTGGATGTCTGCGGGCATTCTGGGAATACGACCGGTCGCGCGGGCTTGGCGGCGGGCCGCGTCGCGGTTTATAGATGGCCGCGAAAAATGCGGCAGGTCCGATGGTGGCTTGACCGGCAACCTAAGAATGCGGACATGTTAGATATCTGAGCCGTGCGGACGAACGCCCTTTAGGGTGAAGCCGGCGAAGGGGTCGCATCACTGAATGATTCGAAACTATCAATCGGGGACTTTGATGTCATGAGCAGCGCCTACGTCATTGGACACATTTCAGTGAAAGACGCGGAGAAATGGGCCGAGTACCGCGACCGGGTGCCGGCGACCCTGGCGCCGTGGGGCGCCGAATTGATGCTTCGGGGCCGGCTCGCTGCCGTGCTGGCAGGTGAGCACGCCCACACCGATACGGTCGTGATCCGCTTCCCCGACAGAGAGGCGGTCAATGGCTGGTACGCCTCGGCCGCCTATCAAACCCTCATCCCCCTGCGGGAGCAGGCGGCGGAGATGGTGTTGTTGGCCTTCGAGGAGTGACCACGACCGACCGATACGCTGCACGAGGACACCCTCTTGGCAGCATGGTATTGCTTCGGATCACTACACGGGGAAAGGAAATTTGATGGACATCGAAATCGTATCGACCGACGAAGCGATCGCCGCCTGTTATCCGGTGATGCGCGAACTTCGCCCCCACGTCGGAGAACAGGAATTTCTGTCACGGGTACGGGCCCAGCAGGCCGTTGGATACCGGCTCGCCTGTCTGCGCACGGAGGGGGCTCCGGTAGCCGTCGCGGGCTTCCGCATCGGCGAGAACCTTGCCTTGGGCCGACATCTCTACGTGGACGATCTGGTGACCCTGCCCGACCGCCGCTCAATGGGCTACGGTTCGGCACTGCTGAAGTGGCTCCGTACCCATGCCGTCGAACACGGCTGCGCGCAACTGCATCTCGACTCCGGACTGCAGCGGGAGGCGGCGCACCGGTTCTACGAACGGGAAGGTGTGGTGAAGAGCGGGTTTCACTTCGTAGAGATTTTTCCGTGAAGGACCAACTATCGCAGTCGCCGGGACAATACTTGCAAACCGCCCTTTCGAGTTGACGCTGATTCTACCTGCGTCAGCAGCAAGATTGGACGAGAATAGTACGAACGTAAGACCACCCAAAGGAGTGTTTGAAATCTAATGCAGTACGATGACGAACTATATGGGAAAGTCGAAATTGCCGAGCCGGTCCTTCGGGATTTGATT
>JANJUO010000432.1 GCA_024710535.1 bacterium | reverse complement strand
CTAAAGGATATACTTACTCTGGCAGTAATACCCTTGATGAAGTAGGTTGGTATATACAAAACACCGGAGGTAAATCACAGCCGGTTGGAACAAGAAAGCCAAACGAACTGGGGATCTATGATATGAGCGGAAATGTATGGGAATGGTGTTGGGATTTTTATAGCAGTTACTCAAGTGGTGAAGTTACAGACCCTATTGGACCTTCATCGGGCTCTAACCGCGTGCGCCGTGGCGGCAACTGGTTCGGCTCTGCGTTGCATTGTCGTAGTTCAAACCGCGACGATTACTATCCAGACTACCGCTATTTCACTGTAGGTTTCCGTGTTGTGGTTCCCAAGTAAACAGTGGATTTCCATCCTTTTAAGCTAAAAGAGCTTTGCCAAAAGGGAGAGAGGGACGAACTTCAAAGGCAAAGCGATAGCAAAATTTAAAGTTGTGCTACGCTTTCAAAGTGTGGCATATATAAAAATTAGAAAAAGGATTAGAATAAATTTAAGGATTAAGAAAATGACAAGATTTTGCAACAACTCAGCAAAAAAAATAAATTGCTTATTTTTGTAAGTAGTCTCTGGCAGAAAACCCCTTGTTTCCCAAATAATTGATAATTAATTTATGAGCGACTTGCATTTTCTGTGATAGAATTTCCGAAAATCAAATTTAGGATGGCTAAAATATTGGATTTTGGGGAAATTGCGGGAAATTTTATGATTTTATTTGAAAATAAGAGCGGTATGGATATAGTAAGCCCTTGAAATACATACAAATGCAATTTTTTGTTTGTTTATGCAACCTTTTTATGCGGCTTTCGTTTGTGTTGCTTTTCTTCTTTCGCAATTATTGCAACACCCAAAGTATGAATATTTCTTGCCAAAATTGATAATGCTACACATCTTTTATATCCCTCTATTACATGATCGTAACATTTGTCCAATCCGGTGTGATTCAGTCCGTTGATTGAGGATTCTACTGATGAATGATGTTGACGCAAATCTTTAAATTCTTTCGTGCTTTGTTCCTCAGATTCCTCTTTATTTAATCGACCTTTCTTTGGCATTATAACTTTTTCCACTAATGCTTTTATTGCAATATTATTTGGTTTCGACCAATAGCCCTTATCAAAACTCACAGATTGGATTGTTTTGTAATTCTTCGTTAATTCTACTACCAATGGCACTGCAACATCTACATCGCTTTCT
Source organism: bacterium (assembly GCA_024710535.1). Lineage (GTDB taxonomy): Bacteria > Bacteroidota > Ignavibacteria > Kapaibacteriales > UBA2268 > JANJUO01. The sequence continues at coordinate 2,338 of JANJUO010000432.1, read as the reverse complement.
GTTTCCATTACTTTATAAGCCAAAATATAGCCATGCTGATCTTTGGAGATTGTTACTGGAAGTCCAAATTCTACAGCTACTCCAGCTTTGCCTTTAGATATCCAACGAGTGTGCGGCTGAAATATTGAAAAGATTTTTTCGTTATGAGGTATTTCCTCCCCTTTAAATACTCTGCGATCTATCAATGATATATGATGATTTACGTGATTCATATAAGAATCAATTTCCAATATTCTTGCCAATAAAATCACACTTGGTGGTACTGTTGACTGTATTTTCAGAATCACTTACTGTACTTTTGAGACTGCTTTTTGTACCTCTGAAAGATAATCTTGATGACTTGATTTTATTCGCTCTTCCTTATTTTTACTGTTGGATTGCTTTGCTCTTTGGATTTTCAGTAATCCGGTTTTGATTTTTCTAAGTTGATATTGGCTTTGACGCATATCGCTCAAATTGTAATCTTCGCAAAGTTTGGCACTTAATTGTATTGATTTGTACTTGATATTCAGACGCTATTTCGCTTAGCGTTTTTCTATCTTTTAGTGCCTCAAGAGCCACTTTTGATTTGAATTCAGAACTGTGTGTTCTGCGTTGCTGTTTCATTTTTTACTCTTTTTTACAAATCTAAGTTTTTTCACTTAATTCACTGGTACTTTTTTTGGGGAGTATTATAATAACTATTGCAAGAGAAAATCAATAGCAATTTCATAAATCTGGTCATCTATACTGAAAATCTTTAGGATTTTATTCCCTCCTAAAAAAACATCCGATGTTTTACAAACATCGGATGTTTATAGTATCATCTTTTCCCTACTTCACCACCACCACTCTCTCGCTCACGCTCTTTCCACAACTCTAGAAAATTACTTTGTTTGTTCTAGAAATGAAATACTTTATTAATTGTGGGAGTATTTTCTGCTTTTGATAAAACTATGGTAAGAGCCCAATAATAATATAATCCCAAAAAACAGGAATGGTGTTTTGGTTGTGAAAAATTGTATGAATGGTTCAATTATGATAGGTGATAAAAATTGCCCAATATAAAGCGACATTGTTAGCAGACCTGATTGTTTTGTTCTTTGATCTACGCCAGCATAATCCAATAATTGTGCTTTGATATTTGGAATTGCCAAACCATTACCAATACCGGCAAATATCAATCCCAAAATTAATATGAAATTATTAAAACTTAAATAAATCAATATAAATCCCAAGCTCCAAGTCAAAAATGCTATTGAATAGGAATGATTATAGTTTGAGTATTGTCTGATTTTCGAATAGGCAATTGAGGTTAATGATGAAAACAGTATCCAAATTGAAATATAAATTCCAACATTTTGCTTGTTTCCTTCTGACAATTCACTTAATATAAACGGAATTTGTGTTGGAATCATTAAATAGCAAATCATAATTCCGACTGCCATAAAATGAATTTGATAAAATCTATTTGATAATTTTGCTTCAGCGAAAAATATCTCTTCTTCGCCTAATTTGATTGTAATTTTAGTTTCCTTCAAAAATAATAGTAATCCAATTGAAATGAAAATTGAAAATAAATATGCCAAAAATGGTAAATTCCATGAAATATTCACTAGATATTGACCAATCAACAAGTAGAATACACCAGCAAAACTCATCAATGCACCCTGATAACCAATAAATTTATTCATTTGGATTTTTTCTGGAAACAAATCTCCAATTACAACAATAAAGCCTGACATCAAACCTGCTATCGATATACCTAACAAAGCTCTACCTAACAAAATGATATAAATATTATCGGCAAAATATCCAGAACTACCCGCTAATCCATATAAAATTGTGGATAAAATCAGGATCTTTTTTCTTCCGAATTTATCGAACAAAATTCCAGTGAAAGGAGAAAAAAAAGCAATAAATATTGGTGGAATTGCAATTAGTAATTTGCTCAAGAAAACAATATTCTCGATATGATTGAAATGCTCTGCAATATTCGTTAAAGCAGGGGTTATTAATGCCCCCTGCATTACAGATAATGTACTTCCAAGTAGAATAAATAAGTTACGAAGACTTATCAATTTGTTGCTTTTGCTCATTATTTTAATTTATATATAAATTATTTCAAAATGAAAATGTTGTTTTTATGTTGAATTGTCTTGGTAAATATGTTCCTCCAAAAACTTGAATTACAGTCGAATCGAATAAATTGAAAATATATGTACTAATTTCAATATTTTCAGAAATATTATATCCTGCATTTAAATTAACTATTAAATATTGAGGAACTTCTCCAATAGATGCTCCTGAAATCCATTTATAAGTATCAGAATATTGGGCACTAATTTTCACATCGAAA
>JANJUO010000428.1 GCA_024710535.1 bacterium | reverse complement strand
TAGCATAATAACTTAATATATCATCTGAAACACTTTTTATATTAGCGGAACTACTTTTTATATCAGCGGAAACACTTTTTACATCAGCGGAATTACTTTTTATATTAGCAAAATTATAAAATATAATAGCGTAAAAGTTCTAAATATTAGCTGAATAGTTTTTTGAATCATCTGAGTATTCAAATTACATAAATTGTTATTATTTTAATATGAAATGTAATTACGATATATTTATAAATTATTATTTATCAACAACTTAAAGGAGTTCTAATATGGCAGAAGCGATAATTAAGAGATCATACTCTTTATCTGATGGCGAGCTTGCTACATTTGTATCAAACTTCATTGGCATTTTGAATCGCGACTTGGATGATTTATCTGCATTTGGTTTAAATGAAGATAAAATTAATGATTTAAGAGCAAAAGGTAATGATTTTGAATTATTACCTTCGGACGAATATTCGGCAGGTATGCAAGCAATTGCAACTGAGAATAAAAATAATTTACTTAGCTTATTGAAAGATACTACCTATCAATTGGCTTGGAGAGTTGAGGCAAAATGGGGAATAAACTCGTCTCAGTATAAGATGCTCGGTATCTCAGGATTGTATAATCAACCGGAAGATACTGTGCTGCGTTTGGCAAGGAATGTATCACGTTGTATGGAAATGTTTCTGAGTGATTTAGAAGATTACGGTTTGACGCAAGACATTATTAATGATTATGATGTAGCTATTAATGACGTGGAAACTGCTAAAAATAATCAAAATGATGCAATGATTCAGCGTGATGCCGATACTCAAAATCGTATAGTTGCCGGTAATGAACTTTATAAAATTGTTACAACTTACTGCGAAATTGGTAAACGTATTTACGCTAAAACAAATCCTGCTAAATATAATGATTATATTATTTATACTAATCTTAGTCCTGGTCCAATTAATGCTCCACAGAATTTCAAATATGCTTATGATATTTGGAAATTTACTTGGAATTCTATGGATAATGCAACAAGTTATCAATTACAATCTTCTGAAGATAATGTCAATTGGATAGATGCTTATGATGGTCCTAATAATTATTATGAATTGAATGATCAAGCGGCAGAACATACTTATTGGCGCGTAAGAGCCCGTAATGCCGGGGGATTTAGTGACTTCTCTTTGACAGTTCATATCATAAATCAGATAGTTTTACTTTTACCATCAACATTTACATATCAAGCTCAATATCCAAGATTTGTATGGTCTTATGTTGCAGGTGCCACTCGTTACGAAGTTATGGTGCGTCCTTCTGCTGGAACTGATGCAGATTATGTGAGAATATATTATGGTACAGAAGATAATGTAACACACGTTGACTCACCGGGTCAATATTATGCGGCTATTCGTTGCTGGAATGCCAATGGATGCAGTGGTTTATCTGTATTAGCATATAATGTAATTAATCCGTAAATTTGTAGTGATAGTAGAACAATCATCCCTGATTGTTTGTTCTTTAATTAAGATACTCAAACAGGGATGTTTGAGCTATTGGAATGCAAAACTGTTTTGTCGGTTGTTACAACCGACAATTATATAACGTCAGTTGTAACAACTGACGGTGACATGGATGGAACTGACGGAAACAAAGATGAAAAGAATTTTATTTTATATATTATTGATAATTATTCAGTTGCTTTTGCAATCTTGTCCGCATACTCTTGTTAGTGTTGCGGATAAGATGAAGCAGAGCGAGGATTCTCTTTCTGTGAAGCGGAATTATTATCGTATTCAAAATCAGGATTTCAAATCAATTCAGTTATTGAAAGATAATTATCGGTTGAACATACCAAGCGATTCAATTAATTCTCTAATTGCTCAAGATAAATTTCCTTTTCGTTTGGATATAACGAAAACTCTTTCGGATAATTATCCAGATAAAATAGAATTCCATTGTAGTATTTATGATACTTTGGGCAGATATATAGGTGGTCTTGCTCCGCCTTATTTTAAAGGTGATTACGATTACAAAAAACATTGGCATTCTTTGTTTGATTCTTGTTTGAATTCAAATACAAAGATTGAATCTTTCGATGTTGAGGAAGTTCGTAATAATAAAGATGCCCCTTTTTCAATTATGTTTGTTTTGGATCATTCTCCTTCGATGGGTAATTCAAGAGCTTTGAAACTTCAGCAAGCAGTTCACAAAGTTCTATACGCTATCAAGCCAACAGATATGATAGGAGTGGTTAAGTTTACGAAGGATTTATTTTATGAAGTGAAACTTACGGATTCTGCTCAGAAATATCGAAATGAGTTTCAGATTGATTCGCTTAATCGTAAGAAATATGGCGGCGGAACAGCGATGTATGACGCTATTGCATTTTCAATCCAGGAACTTGCTAAGATTCAAAATAATTCCAAAAAGATAATTATCCTTTTCAGTGATGGAGGAGATAATATGAGTAAGATTAAGTTCGATAGCACTCTGAAACTTGCCCGCACTAATAAAATAGCTGTCTATAGCATTGCGTATGGTATGGCTGATTCTGTGGTTGAAGTGCTGAGCCGTCATACGGGAGGAAAATTCTTTCAGATACTATCAAGCAAAGAATTTCCTTATGTATTTAAGGATATTTATACTATGCTTAATAATTATTATCTTGTCTCTTATCGTCCGCCGCAATGTTTGAGCCGTCATCATATTCGTTTGAATATTGATTTGCTTCAAACCGGACAGCCGCAGTTTTGGGCTAATGCTATGTATGATAAGTCTATGCTTACGGAATATGATTTGCCGGGTACGATTGTGATGCTGAATATCGAGTTTGAGATCGGTAGTTATCAGATTAATGAGAATTCTATTTCGCAATTGCAAAATGTTGCTCAGTCGATGATCAATAATACGCAGATGAAAATCAAAATTAATGGGCATACTGATGATATTGGTAAGGATGAAGCAAATTTACTTCTTTCAAAACAAAGAGCGGAAGAGGTAAGACGAAAGTTGATCGAGTTGGGTGTAGATAGTACTCGGATATTAAGCGAAGGTTACGGGGAAAAGCGACCACTTGTTCCGAATACAAGCGATGAAAATCGGAAGAAGAATCGTAGAACAGAGTTTGAAGTAATTTATTAAAAGTTATTATGAAATTGAACATATATATATATTGTATAATTTTAGTTGCAATGATTTACGTTTCAGATGCAAGTGAAAGAACTATTAAATTGAGTGAAGAATTTACAGAAAATATTGCTCAATTTTCAAATGATTCCCAAACCATCACAGATATATCATTTGTATTAATGGTTCATAATCCAACTTTATTTGATTTGCACTATATTTCTATAAATGAAACAAATTATTATAATTTCAAAAATGAAAATGATTCAGTTGTTTCTTTTGTATTTTCAGATAAAATCAATTCTTCTTTGGTTAATATATATTTTACTGGAGTTACTCTTTCTGGTAATGATTCTACATTCCAAATTTCCATAATTAATTTAAAAATTAATAATGTTAATTACAAAGATAATATAGTTAATTATAAAGTTATTTCAGATTTTAACGCTTTGCCTTATATTAGATTTCCTGAAATTACAAATATTTATCCTAATCCAATAGAATATTCTGATAAGATTTCATGTGATTTTGTTGTGGATTATGCTGATAATCTAACTATATCAATTTATGATAGTTATGGTCAGGAAATGATCATTGAGAAATTAGTTAATGATAAAAAGGGCAAAGTTACTTTCGGAATACCTTTAGATTATAGATTAATTTCGGGAGTTTATTTCCTTGTTATCAAAGATAAATTCGGTTATCATTCAAAAAAGTTTGAGATTGCTCGATGAGATATAAAATTTGCATAGTTATAATGTTTTGCGTTTCGGTTGCTTATTCTCAGCCGCCAAAATATGATGAATGGGATTTAGATTCTTTGAATTATAATCAAGAAGATTTCACATCTGATTTTGATATGCCGATTTCTTCGGGATGGTTTCCTCGAATTCTTTCAGATAATATTCTTTTATGGAATGTATATTTCAATTCTGGAGATGTTTGGTCTGATGCTTTTATAGTTAATCATCGCGAGTTTGGAAAAGCTGTAAATAATTGGGAAGCATATTTCGATATGTCTTATGAAGAACGTTCTTTGCGGGAGAAATACTCTAAAGACATTAATTATGATTTCCCAAGTTCAGGATTTAGTGAATTTGGCGGCTCAGCTTTGTTTCCTTTTCTCTCAGCTGTTTATTTGAATGCTAATGCCGCTATTTTTTGGCAAACAGATATTCTTGCTGATGTTTATAAAACGAAGAATTATCGTACAAATGATAACAAAATTAAGAATTATAAAGAGGCAAATATTATAGAATTATATGAATATGGTTTGGATTATTCACTTAATATCAAAGTACCTATTTATGGAGCATCAATGTATATGAATCAACATATTGCTTCTTTTTATTATCTTTCGGCTGGTGTTGGTGGCAAGTATTTATTCAACTCCAAGGCATCGCAATATTTGCAAATAGCAACAGAAAAGGATAAACTATATTTTGCTAATGGTTATGATACTTTGGTTGTGATGGAAAATCGTACTTTACAAGCAGTTGAATATTCAAAATATAATATTAATTTGGGAGTTGGGGTAAATATTATTTCAAATACAATAAATGCCGGCTTTGAAATATTGTATTCTTTTCCGGCTACTGATGTTTTGAAGGATGTTTATTGGCGGCAACATATTGGTAAATTATCAATTTATATAGGATTTTAGAATTAGATGGCAGTGAAGGCAAATCCATTGATTGATAAGATTGAACGCTCTAAAAGACGTACGATTTCTTTGATAGTTAATGAGAATGCTGAGTTGGTGGTTCGTGCACCGATGAAAGTTAGTTTGGATTATATCAATGCAATTGTTCTTGAAAAGGCAAAATGGATATTGAAGAAAAAAGAAGAGCAGAAGCAGAGATATGTTGAGCCCAAAAAATATACGGATGAAACGAAATTACTTTATTTTGGAAAGGAAATCGATTTGGTTATTATCGAAAATGCTAATTTTGCAGTGAAATATGAAGATGATAAATTTAAAATATCTTCAGATTGTTTGAATCACGCAAAAGAATATTTCGAACTTTGGTACAAAAAACAGGCAAGCTCTTATTTGAAGATGCGATTGCATTCAATTGCAAAGGAGCATAATTTTGTTGTCAATAATGTTCGTATTTCTACTGCGGATAGGCGTTGGGGATCTTGCTCCTCGAAGTCAAATATTAATCTTTCTTATAAATTAATAATGGCACCGGTTTCAGTTATAGATTATGTTATTATACATGAACTTGCCCACACTCGAGAAATGAATCATTCTTCTAATTTTTGGGCGATTGTTGCTTCAATTATGCCAGATTACAAGAAAGAACGTATGTGGCTTAAGGACAATGGAAAGAAATTAGACTTATAATATATGAATTATGAGGCAGATATAATACATTTATTTAAAGTTGATATGTATGTCTTATAATTGTCATATAGTTAAAGCACAGAATATTACAAAAGTTCTTTGTTTACAAATAAAAATTCTTTAAATTTACAAGATTTTATTTTGGTATATTTACAAAATAATTATGAGGTATGGAAAATGATGAACGACAAATATCGAATGATGATAGAACTTGCTCCTTTTGCATATTCAGAGCATAAATTGGTAAAAGATGAAAATGGTTTGATTACGGATGTTATTTATATTGATGTAAATAAAGCATTCGAGGACATAATTGGCTTGAAACAGGATAAAGTTATCAATAAATCTGTTTCAGAAATATTTCCTAATTTTTTCGAAAAAGAAATAAATAGTATAGATGATTTGAATTCATTTTTTGATGATTATGAATCAGTTTCAGTTGAAAAGTATTATGCTTCAATTGATAAGTGGCTTAATATAAAAGCAATTCGAACTAATGAAGATGAATTCATTGTTTATTTTGGTGATATAAGTAATAATTACAAAAAAGTAGAAACCGCTACAAAAGCAAGCGAAGAGAATCTAAGAACTTTCTTCAATTCAATAGATGATTTCCTTTTTGTTTTGGATAATCAAGGAATTATTATTGATATTAACAAAACAGTAATAGATCGTTTGGGCTATACAACAGATGAACTTTACGGCAAAAGTGTTTTAATGGTTCATCCTGAAGATAGAAGAGCTGAGGCGGCAGGAATCGTAAAAGATATGCTGGAAGGAAATGCCGACTTTTGCCCTGTTCCACTACAGCCCAAAGATGGCAATCTAATTTATGTAGAAACAAGGATTTATCCGGGAGTATGGAACGGAAGTCCGGCTTTATTTGGTGTAACTAAGGATGTTACGCGTATTCGTCAGTCTGAAGAACGCTTTTCGAAGGCATTTCATTCCGGCTCGAGTTTGATGGCTATTTCCGAGATCTCAACTGGCAGGTTTATTGATGTAAATGACTCGTTTTTGGCTACATTAGGTTATAAACGCGAGGAGGTTATTGGTCGAACTTCAAAAGAATTGAACTTATTCACCAATGATAAAATTCGTGATTATTTAGTTGAAAAGATTGATGATACAAATATTGTTAAAGATTTGGAAGTAAATATTCGATTGCGTTCGGGTGAGATTCGATGCGGTTTGTTTTCTATTAATAAGATGGATGTTGGCGAGATTCCTTGTTGGTTAACAACGATGACTGATATAACTGAAAGGAAAAAAGCGGAAGAAGCACTTCGTCAGGAGCGAGATTTATTCTCAGATGGTCCAGTATTTACGATAATTTGGTCAGTTGAAGACAAAATGAGGGTAGAATATGTATCCAAGAATGTATTTGCCATACTTGGATATTCCGCTGAAGATTTTCAATCAAGTGATGCATTGTTTGATTCATTAGTTCATCCTGATGATTTTTCAGTTATTTCAAAAGAGGTCAAGGATAATATTAATAATAAGATAAATAGCTTTGAGCAATCTTATAGATTGAAACATAAGTCGGGCAGTTATCGCTGGTTTTACGACTTTAGCAAACTTGTGTTTGATAGTAATGGAGAATTGAAATCCATTCGTGGCTATATGTTCGACCAAAGCAATCTCAAACAGATAGAACAGGAACTTGCAATCGAGCGAAGACGTCTGAAAGACATCATAAGCAGTACAAACATTGGCACATGGCAATGGAATGTTGTCAGTGGTGATGTTATATTCAACGAAAGATGGGCATCAATCTTAGGTTATACCTTAGAAGAATTAAAACCAATTTCGATAGACACTTGGATAAGATTAACACATCCCGATGATTTAGCAGAAAGCAACAGATTGCTTGAAATGCACTTCAGAGGCGAATCGGAATACTATGAAAGTGAAGCAAGAATGTTCCATAAAAATGGAAGTTTTGTTTGGATACTTGATCGAGGCAAAGTAACATCACGAAACTCAGACGGTAGCCCTCTTTTGATGAGCGGAACACATCAAGAAATCACCGGAAGAAAGCAGGCAGAGCTCGAATTAATCGAAACACGCTTAAGATTGGAATTGGCAATGGACGCAGGAGAGCACGGATTCTGGGATTGGGACTTGGTAAGCAACAGAACCTATTTCAGCCCTGTCTATTATACTATGTTGGGCTATAGTAATAAAGAATTACCAATGAGCTTTGAAACTTTCGACTTATTAATACATCCGGAAGACAAAAAAAGAGTTATGCCAGAGATAGAAAAAAGTATTCAGCAAGGCAGAAACTATGAAGTAGAGTTCAGATTGAAATGCAAAGGCGGCAGTTATAAATGGATCTCCGGCAAGGGCAAGGGATACTTTTCAGATGATACCGGCAAGCCATATAGAGCCGTTGGCGTTCATATAGATATTAATGAAAAGAAGAAAGCAGAAGACAAATTGAAGTTGGTTAATACTCGCTTTAAGGAAATTGCAAAGCAAAGTCGCTCAATTACTTGGGAAGTTGATTTGGATGGAAAGTTTTCATATATAAGTGAAGTGGTTTATGATGTATTAGGTTATACTCCTGAGGAAGTTGTTGGAGAAAAGTATTTGTTTGATTTTCATCCTGAGAATGTTAAAGAGAAATACAAAAAAGAACAATTGGATATCTTTAAAAATGGAGTGAATTTTAATAATTTTGAAAACATAATTGTTTCGAAAGATGGCAAAGAGCTTTGGGTTTCAACGAGTGGCGTTCCAGTTTATGATTCGGATGGCAAAGTTGTTGGCTATCGAGGTTCGGATATAGACATAAGTGTAAGAAAATATGCTGAGCAGGCTTTGAAAGATAGCGAAGACACTTTAAATCATTTCTTCTCTCAGTCCACT
>JANJUO010000413.1 GCA_024710535.1 bacterium | reverse complement strand
AGGATGCGCAGCTCCGTATCTGGGCCTTCGGCTATGACATGGACAACATGAAGGCCCGTGCCTGGTACGAAACCACCGTACCGCTCTATCTGATGCCCACGGGCGAGCCGCGCGAGCGGTTCGTCAAGCAGGTCAACAACCTGATTGAGGCCGCGGTACAGACCGCCGGCTATGTGCAGGGTGCCATCAAGGACGCCTGGTTCAGGCGCCCGGGCGATGTGCGGGGCGACACCGCCTTCCTCCGCGGCGCGTTCTTCGAACGTACTGAAGCTGCGTTCTATGGTCTGTTGCGGGAAAGTTATGTAGATGTTCGAGAAGGTGCTGACGAGACCGCGCTGCGCGAACAGTGGCTCTGGTTGTTGCGCAAGGAGGCGGAGGCCCTGTTCGTGGAGCGGGCGGAAAACGGCGCCATGGATGAAGGCGACCTGGCCCGTATCGCCAGGGCGCATATCGATCTGCGCAAGAGGCTAAGGGGCAACAAGCTGTACGAGATTCTCCATCTTACGAAGCCGAAAAAGGAAAAAGGGAAAGAGGAGGGAGTGACACCATGAGCATCAGTTTCAACGCGGGGCGGCCGGCGGGAGATATCGTCGCCAACTGGTGGGAAGGTTTGCAGCAGGACAACGGCGGCCGGGCACAGCTGCGGCGCTGCAAGAGCCCTGAGGAGGTAATGCTGGAGCCGGCATTCCACCGACTGCCCAACCGGATGCGGGGGCTGCTGGAGAGTGAAGTCAGTTTGCCGGCGGAGGAGTCCTACCGCCGTCTGGCGGCCGTGGCGGGACTTCTCTCCCATGTAAAGACGCGTAACGACAAGCCGCTCGCCGCACGGATGGCAGAGTCGCAGGGTAGTCGTCCGCGTTTTAGTTCGTTGCGCTTTCGTCGGTTGATGAAGGAGCCGTTCGACGATCTCTATCCGTCGATGATCCGCGTCATTCGCCAACTCGATAAGACGGCCAGCCTCAGCGACCTGGCCAACTCGGTCTTCTATTGGGGCGACAAGGTACGCAAAGAGTGGGCGCTCGCCTATTTCCCCAACGTAGTGGAATAACCCGCAAGTTATCTATCGACACAAGGAGCATGTCATGACCCGTTTCGTTCAACTTCACCTGCTGACCTCTTACCCGCCCGCCAACCTCAATCGCGACGATCTGGGGCGCCCGAAGACGGCGACCATGGGCGGGGCGCAGCGCCTGCGTGTTTCGTCCCAGAGCCTCAAGCGCGCGTGGCGCACCTCGGACTTGTTCCAGGAGGCATTGGCCGGGCACGTCGGTGTACGGACCAAGGAAATGGGGCGTCAGGTATACCAACGATTGCGTGATCATGGTGCCAAGGAGAAGGATGCGAAGGCTTGGGCCATCGAGATTGCCGGTGTGTTCGGCAAGGTGAAATCCGAAGACAAGAAGAATACCGACCCGCTGCATGTGCTCGACACCGAGCAGTTGGCCCACTTCAGTCCCGAGGAGCGCCAGGCCATCGACAGCCTGTGCGACACGCTGGCCCAGCGCGGTAGCGGGCCGGACAAGGACGAACTGGCGCTGCTGCGCAAGCAGCACACCGCGGCCGACATTGCGCTATTTGGTCGTATGCTAGCCAACAGCCCCGCCTACAACACCGAGGCTGCGGCTCAGGTGGCTCATGCCATTACGGTTCACAAGGTGACGGTGGAGGACGACTTCTTCACGGCGGTGGACGACCTCAATACCGGCGAGGATGACGTGGGCGCCGGCCACATGGGCGAGACCGAGTTCGCCGCCGGCCTGTTCTACCAATACATCTGCATCGACCGGGAGCAGTTGAAGAAAAACCTGGGCGGCGATTCAGGGCTGGCCAACAAGGCCCTGGCCGCGCTCACCGAGGCGGCAGCCACTATCGCTCCCACCGGCAAACAGAACAGCTTCGCTTCCCGTGCCCGCGCCTCCTACATCATGGCCGAGGTGGGTGCGCAGCAACCGCGTTCGCTCTCTGTTGCGTTCCTCAAGCCGGTAGCCGGCAATGACGTGCTCGATAACGCCATCCAGTCTCTGGATAAGGCGAGAAATGCGATGGACAAGGCCTACGGCAACTGCGCAGACGGCCATCGCGTCATGAATCTCGTGACCGGCGATGGGAGCTTGCAAGAGATCATTGAGTTCATCGTGGAGTAAAGGCGATGGACAACTATCTCTTGTTCCGTCTCTACGGGCCGCTCGCCTCGTGGGGTGAGACGGCCGTCGGTGAGATGCGTCCCAGCGCCGCCTGGCCCGGCCGTTCCGCCGTCATCGGCCTGGTTGCGGCGGCATTGGGCTTGCGTCGCGAAGAGGAGGCTCGGCAGCGCGCTTTGGCTGCGAGTTATGGTGTCGCGGTTTGCGTGGAAAGCGGCGGCGAACTGCTGCGGGACTACCACACCACACAGGTACCGCCAGAACGGCGCGGCGTGGTTCATCGCACCCGGCGTGATGAGCTCGCTGCGGAAGGCCTGAACACCATTCTGTCGCAACGGGACTATCGCAGCGACGCACTCTATACGGTCGCACTTTGGCAAAAGGAAGGTGCCACCAAAACCTTGCAGCAGTTAGCCGAAGCGTTGTCGTGTCCGATATTTCCACTCTACCTCGGTCGCAAGTCGTGTCCCGTTGCCTTGCCTCTGGCGCCGCAAGTGGTA
>JANJUO010000411.1 GCA_024710535.1 bacterium | reverse complement strand
TGAGCAAGGTAGATTTCCCTACTCCGTTGTTGCCTATTAAAGCTGTCTTTTCGTGATTGTTTACTGTCAGATTGATGTCGCTAAACAGTAAATCTTTGCTTGGGTGTGTATATGAAATGTTTTGTAAAATCAACATAATTTTTTTCGTTAAAGATGAAACAATACAGCAACCGCTTTGCGGTTGTTGTTCTGATATGTCTGAAAGTAATTATTTTTTACATTCTGTCTTTACTTAATTTTTTGTGTCTGCAAATATATGAACTTTCTGTTTAGCACGGTCGGTTGTAATATAGCCGCTAACTCATTTATTTACGAACTCTCAATAAATGATATGCAAAACTATTTAAAATATCATTTAAAAGCAAAATAAATATTATCATTATTCGTATAACCAACAAAAAAATGGAGTATTACGTATGAATGATGAACAATTATTGCTATTTCGCAAAATCCTCAATATTCGTAATTATAGCGAAAGTACTATCAGAAACTACAATAATGCACTTATTCAATTCAAAAAATGGAACTACAGGGGACTGATTCTCGATAAAGATTTACTTTTCAAATACGTTGAGCATTTGAGAGCTTTCGAAAAGTCCTATAGTTATATCAAAAATGCCATTATGGCTCTTAAGCTTTTTTCAGAGTTAGTGCTTGGCAAAATACTTAAAAATGATTACCTTAATGGTATAAAGCGAAAGTCATCTCTACCTGATGTATTGAGTATTGAAGAAATAAAGAATGTGCTTGATTCTATTGACAATCTCAAACACAATGCAATAATTTCTCTTATTTATTCTTGCGGTCTTAGAATAAGTGAATGTATTAATCTAAAAATTTCTGACATTGATTCAACTCGAATGTTGATAAAAATAGTTCAAGGAAAAGGAAAAAAAGATAGATATGTTCAACTTTCTCATAAGTTATTGGAATTGTTAAGAGACTATTACAAACAATATAAGCCGAAGGAATTCCTTTTTCAAGGGCAATTTAAAGATGAATATTCTGCAAGAAGCATACAACAAATCTTAAAAAAAGCATTAGAAAAATGTAAAATCAAGAAAAAAATTACTGTTCATTCTTTAAGGCATAGTTTTGCTACACACTTAGTAGAGCAAGGTACAGATATCAGAATAATACAAGAAATTTTAGGTCATAAAGATATTAGAACAACACAAATTTATACACATATTTCAACTGCAAATATTTCTAAAATTAGAAATCCCTTTGACTCTTTTTAATTCCACATTAAAAAACAAAAAATGCTCTCCGAAATAATCGAAGAGCATTCATCTATAAACAGAAACATCCGATGTTTTCAAAACATCGGATGTTTTTTCTATATATATTTCTTACTTCAATTTGTCTAAATCTCTTAAGATTTCGCCGATTTTTGGAGCAGAAATTTCTGCTAATTCATAATTAACGCGTGTGTATGGCTTGTTGATATTGATGAAACGAGCTAAATTGATTGGAGTACCGATAACAACTGATTCACATTCAGTATTATTGATAGTAGTTTCCAAATCTTTCATTTGTTCATCACCATAACCCATTGCAGGCAATAAAATACCGATTTCTGGGTATTTTTCGAATGTTTCAGTAAGTTTGCCAACAGTATATGGACGTGGGTCAACGAAGTCAATCGCACCATATCTACGAGCCGCAACCATACCAGCACCTTGTTCCATTTCGCCGTGAGTCAAAGTTGGACCATCTTCAACAACGAGAACACGTTTGCCTTTAATCAATTTTGGATCATCAACGATAATTGATGAAGCGGCAAGAATAATTTGTGCAGTAGGATTGTATTCACGAACATTATCAAGAACTTCTTCGATATCTTCTGGATAAGCAGAGTCGATTTTGTTCACAACAACAACGTCTGCCAAACGAAGATTAACTTCACCAGGGTAATAACCGATTTCGTGACCAGGACGAAGTGGGTCAACAACTACTATTGTGAGATCAGGTTTGTAGAATGACATATCATTATTACCACCATCCCAAACAATTACGTCAGCTTCTTTTTCTGCTTCGCGGAGAATTGCTTCATAATCCACACCAGCATAAATTACTGAGCCCATTGCTATATGTGGTTCGTATTCTTCCATTTCTTCGATTGTACATTTGTGTTTAGTTAAATCGGAAATTTCTGCAAAGCGTTGAACTTTTTGAGCTTCCAAATCACCATAAGGCATTGGATGGCGAACAGATACAACTTTTTTGCCCATAGAAAGTAATTGGCGAACAACTTCGCGAGTAGTTTGGCTTTTGCCGCAACCAGTACGAACTGCTAAGATAGAAATAACAGGTTTAGTTGATTCAATCATAGTTGGAGTTGAGCCCATCATTGAGAATTTAGCACCAGCCGCCATAACTTTAGAACCGATATGCATAACAGTAGCATAAGGTAAATCGCTGTATGAAAGCACACATTCTTCAATGTTGTGTTCTTTGATTAAATTCACGAGGTCTGCTTCATCATAAATTGGGATGCCTGCAGGATATAATTCACCAGCAAGCGAAGCAGGATATTTTCTGCCATCAATGTCAGGAATTTGAGCGGCAGTAAAAGCAACTACTTCCACATCTGGATTGTTGCGATACATTGTGTTGAAATTGTGAAAATCTCTACCGGCAGCGCCGATGATGATTACTTTAGTTTTAGCCATTTTTTCTCTCCAAGGGAAAATTATTAATATATTATAAAAAATTTAAAATCAAAACTCTACTACACCCCCCTAACCCCCTCTTGTTAAAGGTGGAATTTAATGTTTTCCCCCCTCTAAAAAGAGGGGGCAGGGGGTGTGTATATCAATTTTCAAAAAACAATAATCTTATTATAATTGGATTTCAGAAATAAATTTCTTAATTTCATTTTCTACTAACATCCAATTTCCAATTACTTGATCATCAGTAAATCTAAGAATATTCAAGCCAATTGATTTAAAGTATTGCTCTTTCATTTCATCTTTTCTTTTAACTTCGTCATCATTATGTGAAACTCCATCAATTTCAATTACAAGACTAAGTTCTGAACAATAAAAATCTGCAATAAAATTACCAATTGGTTTTTGTCTATGAAAATCTAATCCCATAAATTGCTTACTTTTTAACATTCTCCAAGCTGATTTTTCAGCTATAGTCATGTTATTTCGAAGATTTCTAGCAACTTCTTTTAATTTTGGATTATAATAAATTCTCATAATGTAAATTCATATTACTTAAACGTACTCTTACACACCCCCAAACCCCCTCTTTTAGAGGGGGAATTTTTTCTCCTCTATTAAGAGAGGATTTTAAAACTCTTTCCCCCTCTAACAAGAGGGGGCAGGGGGTGTGTTCCTAAAACCTTCAAATAACATAAATGCTATAAATTAAAATGAACAATTTAACGCT
>JANJUO010000334.1 GCA_024710535.1 bacterium | reverse complement strand
TACAAGGCGACACAACAATTTTTAATGCCAATTCGGTAAAAGTGAACAAAGATGCCACCACCGAAGATTTGATAACAAAAATGCCGGGCATAACTGTTGAAGACGGAAAATTGAAAGCACAAGGCGAAGATGTAAAGAAGGTTTTGGTTGATGGAAAACCGTTTTTCGGAGATGATCCAAACGCTGTAATAAAGAATTTGCCAGCAGATATGATAGATAAAGTCCAAATCTTCGATCAATTAAGCCAACAATCACAATTCACAGGATTTGATGATGGCAATACAAGCAAAACAATGAATATTGTTACACGCCTTGAATTCAAAACGGGAACATTTGGAAGATTTAATGCCGGCTATGGCGATAAAGATAAATATATGGCAAGCGGAAGTATCAATTTCTTCGATAATGAGCAAAGAATCACAGTTCTTGGTATGGTAAATAATATCAATGACCAAAATTTCTCATCAGAAGATTTGATGGGAATAACTGCAATCACAGGAAGCCGTCGCGGAGGACCGGGTGGTGGTATGTTTGGTAGAATGATGGGAGCAATGCCAAGCGGTGGTGGTTCGTTCAGAGGAAGTGGAGATCTATCGAGTTTTATGTCTAATTCACAAAGCGGACTAACCGATACTCGATCATTTGGAGTAAATTATCAAGATAAATATTGGGAATCACTTGATATTAGCGGCTCATATTTTTTTAATTCAACAGATAATAGTTCGGATGTAGATCTGAATAGATATTATTTTCTTGAAAACACTAACAATCAAAATTATGCAGAAACGAGCAATTCCGGCTCAAATAATACGAATCATAGATTCAATATGAAAATTGAGTGGAAAATTGATACCATGAATTCAATGGATATCACTCCAAGATTATCTTTCCAATTAAACGACAGCAAAAGTGGCGATTATGGAGAAACAAAATCAGGTGCCGAAATGCTTAATAGTATATACAACGACTACAATAGCGATATGACTGCAATGAATTTCAGCAATGAAATACTTTATAGAAAGAAATTCGAAACAAAAGGACGCTCACTTTCTCTATCGATAAATACGAGTTTGCGAGATAATTACGGAGATAATAATCAATATTCGCTAAATAGTTATTATGATATGCTTGTTGTTTCTGATACATTAGATCAAATTGCAAATACTGACAAAAATGGTTATGGCTTATCCGGAAATTTGGTTTACACGGAACCGCTTGGCTCAACAGCACAATTATCACTTTCGTCTTCTTATTCTGTTAGCAAAGATAAAAGCAATATGAAAACTTTTGCTAATGATGGACTTGAAAATTACTCAATTCTTGATACAGCATTGAGCAGTGTTTATGAAAAAGATTATAATACGCAGAGTTACGGCTTAGGATATAGATTCAACGAAAATGATTTATCTTTGAATGTGAATGCAAATTATAATATTTCAATGCTTGACAACTATGCTGAATTCCCTCTGAATCTCACAACCGGCAGAACATTTACTTCAATTTTGCCATCGTTGAATGTACGTTACAAAATTTCAAGAGACAAAAATATTAATTTGAATTATCGTACAAGAAACAATGACCCGAGCGTGGATCAATTGCAAAATGTGCTTAATAACCGCGATCCACTTCAATTGAAAATCGGTAATCCAAATCTATCACAAGATTACAGTCATAATTTATCGGTTAGATATTCAAGTTTTGATATGTCAACAATGACATCATTCTTTATATTTTTGAATGCATCGCTTACACAAGATTATATAGGAAACAGAACAATTATCGCAGAGAATAAACCTGTAGTTTTCAATGACATAACAATCAACAAAGGAACTCAACTCATTATGCCGGAAAATATGGATGGCTATATGAGTATGAGAGCATTTCTAAGTTGGGGAATTCCGGTTTCGTTTATCAAATCCAATCTGAATATCAATGGCGGAGTTACTTATAGCAATACACCATCTCTAATTAATGATAATAAGAATAGTGCATATTCCACAAATTATACATTCGGATTAGTAATTGCAAGCAATATCAGCAAGGAACTTGACTTCACAATTGCTTCAATAAATAATTATAATACAGTTGAGAATTCATTTTATAAAAATAACGATAGAAATTATTTAATTAATAGCTCACGAATCAGATTTAATTGGACAATTTGGGAAGGTATCATCTTCAGAACCGATGTTGAATATAAATACAACGGCTGGTATGAAGATACTGATCAAGCAAATTCATATTATTGGAATTTCAATATCGCCAAAAAAATATTCAGCAACGATCAAGGCGAAATCAGATTTTCAGTATTTGATGTGCTGAATCGTTCAACAAATCTACAACGAACAATCACCGACACTTATATTGAAGACACAAACACAAATGTTCTTGGTAGATATATGATGCTTTCATTTATATACAATCTAAAAGCATTCTAATAAATTTTTGAAATTGAATTTATCATTGTTTGTTATTTTTCAGCTAATTTATTAAGCATTCCTTGAAAAATAAACGCATGAAATGGCATAACTGAATACCAATAAAGCCGTCCTTTCAAACCCAAAGGTCTGAAGGTGGCTGTTTGCGTAAGATTATTCTTATCATCAATTCTAAATTCAAGCCATGCCTCTCCGGGTAACTTCATTTCGGCATAAAGTAAGAATCTTTTTTCTTCTTTATTTGCATACAAAACTCGCCAAAAATCTAGCGATTCGCCAGCTTCAATTTCAAATTCATTTTTTCTGCCTCTTCTTAGACCAACTCCACCATAAAGTTTGTCGAGAAATCCTCTGATTTTCCACAAAAAGTTAGCATAATACCAGCCTGTTTCGCCACCAATTGCCCATATTTTCTTTAAAGTTGAATCCACATTTTCTATTGGAATTTTTCTTTCATCTTTGAAACAGCCGTGAGTTGGAACCTCAATTAAATGTGATATTCCACTATCCAAAACATCTGTTGCGAGTGCATCTTTCCAACTTGAAATAACTTGATGCTGTTCAATTTTATCAAATGCAAATTTTATAGAATCTTTGTATTTGATTGGACTAATATTGAGTAATTCAAACAAATTATTTGGTCGGCAAATTACTTCAATTTTCATACTATTAACAAGATTTTGGGCTAAAGTATAGGAAGTAGCCGTTATAAAATAAAGCCAATACGAAGATAATTTTGGAGTCATAACAGGAACAGTTAAAATAGTTCTTTTCAAACCACGCACTTCTGCAAACTGCAACAACATTTGTTTGTAAGTCAAAATATCCGGTCCCCCAATATCATAATTTTGATTGAAGCAATTTTCATTCATCAAAACTCCTTCCAAACACTGGATGACATTCCTTATTCCAATTGGTTGCGCTTTGGTTAATAGCCATTTGGGAGCAATCATAATTGGTAATTTTTCAACCAAATCACGAATAATTTCAAAAGAAGCACTACCAGAACCAATTATAATGCCTGCTCTTAATGTAGTAAGATTGAAACAACCAGATGCGATAATATTTTCGACGCTTTGCCTTGACCGTAGTTGCTTAGATAGTTTTTCTTCATTTATAATACCCCTAAGATAAACGACTTGCTTTGCATTGGTTTGTTCCACTCGCTCTTTAAAATTCATTGC
>JANJUO010000324.1 GCA_024710535.1 bacterium | reverse complement strand
GGCCAGCCGGGTGGCCTCATTTTTCAGAAGTTCCCGGTCTTCCCAGGCGGATTCGATAAGACTGCGCAGTTTTTCCATATTCCTAATTGAGTGAAATATCGGTTCCTGCCAGAAATTCCTCATCACCAAATCCGTAATCGCTGATTACATCCTCCAGAACTTCCTTATGATCGAAGGCCAGTTCGGGCAATTCACTGATAGGGAACCAGGCTGCATTTGCTGCATCATCACCGGCTTCAGGTGAAGGGGTTTCGTTCTCCAGAACACCGACATAAATTACCGAAAGTGTTCTGCCTCTGGGGTCGCGGTGGATAGCATCCTGAATGCTGTGTGCCATAAGCTGAGGGCATTCCAACCCGGTTTCCTCCTTTAGCTCCCGGTGGGCAGCCTCTGTTGTGGTTTCCTCCATATCCATGAAGCCTCCAGGCAGGGCCCACATTCCACGGAACGGCTCATTCGCTCTCTGCACAAGCAGGATGTGCGCATCGTCGCTCAGACTGCTGAGCAGCACGATGTCCACTGTGAGCATGGGTCTTGGGTATTCGTAGGTGTGGGTCATCGGAATGATAAGCTTTATTTAGCGTATGCGACGGCCCTGGTTTCGCGGATCACGGTAATCTTGATCTGTCCGGGATAGGTCATTTCTTCCTGAATCTTCTTCGAAAGGTCGTAACTGAGTTGCCCGGCCTCGTCGTCGCTGATTTTGTCGGCGCCTACAATCACACGGAGTTCGCGGCCTGCCTGAATAGCGTAGGTCTTGACAACACCTGGATAATTCATGGCGATGGCTTCCAGCTCCTTCAAACGGTTGATATAGGCTTCCACCACTTCGCGGCGGGCACCGGGGCGGGCTCCGGAGATGGCGTCGCAGGCCTGTACGATCGGGGCAAGCAGGGATTCCATCTCAATTTCATCGTGATGGGCACCTATGGCATTGCAAACTTCCGGGTGCTCTTTGTATTTCTCGGCGAGTTTCATGCCGATGAGAGCATGCGGCAGTTCGGGTTCGCTGTCGGGTACCTTACCTATATCATGCAGAAGTCCGGCGCGTTTGGCGAGTTTTGGGTTAAGGCCCAGCTCCGCTGCCATGGTGGCGCAGAGATTTGCCACCTCTCGGCTGTGCTGCAGCAAGTTCTGGCCGTAGGAACTGCGGTATTTCATGCGGCCAATCATGCGCATGAGTTCATGATGCAGGTTGTGGATACCAAGGTCGATGCAGGTTTTCTTCCCGATCTCGATGATTTCCTGGTCGATCTGCTTCTTAGTTTTAGCAACCACCTCCTCGATGCGCGCGGGATGGATGCGGCCGTCGGTGACCAGCTTGTGAAGGCTGAGGCGGGCAATCTCGCGACGCACCGGGTCGAAGCCCGACAGGATGATTGCCTCCGGGGTATCGTCAACGATGATTTCGATGCCGGTCGCTGCTTCGAGTGCCCGGATGTTACGCCCTTCGCGCCCGATGATGCGGCCCTTGATTTCGTCGCTTTCGATATTGAAAACAGAGACCGAGTTCTCGATGGCTTGTTCGGTTGCGGTGCGCTGTATGGTTTCGATGATGATTTTGCGGGCCTCGTTGTTGGCCGACATACGAGCCTCCTCCACAATGTCCTTGATATGGGCCATAGCTTCGGTCTTAGCCTCGGCGGTAAGGGATTCGATAAGTTGCTGGCGGGCCTGTTCAGCGCTGAGACCGGCAATTACTTCGAGCCTTTCAATCTGTTGTTTGTGGGCTTTCTCGATATCGGTCTGTTTCTTGTTAAGCACTTCCATCTGCGTGCTGAGGTTGTCGCGCAGGGTCTGCACTTCTTTCTCCTTCCGCTTGAGCTCTTCGAAGCGTTGTGAAACAACTGTTTCGCGCTGCTTCAGACGGTTGTCGCGTTCGGCAGCTATCCGGTTCTGCTCTTGAACATTGTTCTCGTGCTCCGATTTGAGCTGGAGGTATTTCTCTTTGGCCTGAAGCATTTTATCCTTCTTGAGGATTTCAGCTTCAGCTTCGGCATCGCGCAGCAACTTGATGCTGCGTTTGAGAATACGTTTGCGGAGGAATGTGCTGGCTGCTGCAAAGCCGCCGGCCGCGGCGGCTGCTGCAATAATGATGGTGATGGCAATGTTCATGTCGATCTTCGTTTAGGTTAAGACCGGCAGAGAGGAACAAAGAAACCCGCAAATATTCATGGTTAACGTAAACCCCAGAGTTCACATTTAGGGCTGCCATGTGCGTCGGACGTCCACTGTCGCTGAGGAACCCCGAAGGGTTGAGGCCTGTCCTAGGCGGTTTGAGCTTACCCTTATTTAGTTTGTGTTGAGTTTACAAACAGATTGAATATTGCGGGTGTCTTTGCTGTATGTAAAAGAACGTTGTTTCAACAATTCAGCTTTCCGATAGTATTTCTTCGATCTCCTTCAGTTTAGTTTGAAGTTCATTGTCGTGGTATCGGGTTGATTCATTGGATTTAAGCGCCATAAGGCTGAGTTGCAGGGCCACCATAGCAAGCAAATCCTGGGTGTCGCGGTGCGCGTAGGTACGAGCATATTCCCGCGACGCTTTCTCTATATCCCTGGCTGCCTGCCTGATCCGTTCTTCTTCATCCTTCCCTATCCTCAGCTTGTATGTTCTTCCTCCGATGATGACACTTAATACCTGTTCGTTGTCCATATTATCAGAAACACCGGTCTATTGTTGTAGTTGGTTGATGCACCTGTCGATTTCTGCCACCATGACTGTAATCTGCTCTTTAAGATCTGTCTTCTCCTGCCTTGTCATGAGGGCTGTGGCCAGGGCACCCGCCCGTGTGTTTTCCTCTTGCTGCCGCAATTGTTTATTTAGGGTTTCAATCTGGTTTTCAAGTTCTTCAATTACAATCTTCGACTGTTGCAGCTCCTCCGCCATCCGCCTTCGGTCTGCAACAAGATCCCGCACTTTCTGTTCGATGCTGGATACCGTAAGCTGCAGTTCGTTCACCTGGAAGTATCTGATCAGTCAATGCAAATATACAACGTTTGGGCTCAACCTTTGTTTGGCAAGAGGAAAATGCTCTTAGCGTTTGCGCTTTTTTTCAGGTTTCGGGGGCTGGTAGTTTATCTGGACAAAGGTCACAGGGATGCTCATCTTAACAGCAACTGGCTGTCCTCCGATTTTTCCAGGTTCCCATTTTGGCATCAGACCAATCACTTTTAGAGCTTAATCACCG
>JANJUO010000254.1 GCA_024710535.1 bacterium | reverse complement strand
TACTGCGTGTTTTGTCACTTGTTCGAAACCCTAAAAGTGGAACAAAATAAATTTTAAAAGAACAATGCAATCATAAATTGCAAATATAGCAATAAGCTATTTAATATCAACGATTTTATTTAAAATTTATTGTTAGAAATTGCTTTTATGGCTACTATGCAGATTAATTTATATAATTTTATGGTATCAAAATTCTTACTGATTCTTAATTATCATTAGTTTATCAGTGCAAACAGATTTATTTTTATTTATAATTAATTATTGATTATTCATCCGATAACTCGCAGTCATCGGATGAATAATTAGAGAATTTAATCTTTATTCACAATAACAGGTTTTGCTATTTTGCGTTTTCTGATGTTAGATAATCATAGATAACTTTAACCCAATTTTTTATTGGTTTATACTCTTTTGCAATCAATCCATCTGAAATTCTAAAAATAAGTTGTGGCTCCTGAAATTCAGTAGAATTATCATAAATGTATGCTCTATCAACTATTTGTGCCGCAATACAGCAATTTGCAATCGATTTGCTATATCGTGATATAATTTTACTGATAGGAACATCATGCCCTCCATCCATTACTCTTTGAGCCACTCTTGAGGCATTAATTGTGGGGCTTTCGGTACCAACAAAGAAGAGGCGAATAAAATATCCTAATTTCTTTGCACGCATTATAAAATCAATTTTTTCATAAGAAGAAAGAACTGTTTCAAAAATCAAGCTTTCCTGATTCAATAAACAATTTTCTCGAACATTTTCTGAATATTTCACAGCATTTAGCACTGCTTGGTTTGAATTCCAATCTCCAAAAACATCTCTTGCAATAAAATCAGGATTAACATAAATGCAATTCTCAATCCATTCATGTTTAAGAATATTGGATGTGATTGTAGTTTTGCCCGAACCGTTAGGACCGGCTATAACAATTAAAACCGGCTTTTTATTCATCCACGCTTTTCAATTTTTGAATCAAAATATCTAATTCATTTTTTATTCTTTTGTTAAGAGCTTGATTTATTTTGCCAATCTTTTCTCTTGCTTCAATTGCAACTTCTTTCATTAATAATTGCAATTCGTCATCTGTGGGTTCTTCATATAGCATCAAAACGTTTTTTCTCATATTCAAACCTATAAATTAATAAATTCTATAATATAAACAAACAATATAGAATTTTATTGTAGTTCATTCATACATTTTGAAATTTCGATAATTTAAAATAATCTAATACAGCTACAATTCATTATAGCAAATTTCATTTTGATGATTAAATTGATTTTAATAAGAATATACAAGTGAGATTATTTTCAATTCATCCGACAACTGCGAGTCATCGGATGAATAATATATCATTACTCTTTATTCACAATAAATGGTTTTGCTACTTTACGTTTGCCGTTATCAATGGCTATGATGTAATAGCCATTTGGAATGTTTTCGATGTTGCAATTGAGTGTGCCTTGTCCATTGGAATCGTTATAATTAACATTATAATCCAATTTTGATTGCAATACTCCAGTAAGATTGTAAAGTTCAACTGTTATATTTAGCAGATTTTCCGGCTCTACCATAAAATCTATGGAAACATTTGTTTTTGCGGGGTTGGGATATATGTTATTTACAAACAATACATTTAAAGGTGTTTCTACAGATGAAGTATTTTTAAGAATCAAAAAACCATTATCAGCAATATCAGGAAGAAAAATACTACCATCATGTTGCAAATATGCTCCATCGATTTGAATTCTATTTTTAAAACTTGGTTTACTATTTCTATAATCAATGATAGAAACAATATTATTTGTATCTATTTGATATAGAGTATAAAAATTTATAGAATCCTGAACATTGAAATATTTATATCCATTATCGCAATAATTGATAGTAAATGTTGTAGAATCAATATTATACGGCAGTAATTTTAGAATATGTTCCAAATTTTCATATTTATCTCCATCGTAACTAAAATAATATAATGTTTTATTATGTAGCAAAGTAAAATATAATTTATTTGCGAAACTTTTGAATGACTTAATAAAATAATTATTGTCTGATAGAATGTTGCTCAAATCCAACTTGTCGTATTTTCTTTGTTCTATATCATAGTACCCTATTTTATTATTGATATTGATGAAATAGATTTTTCCATTAATTAATTTTAGATTCTGTGGTCCAAATGGGTAAGGAAATTTGTCATAGTCAGTTGTGTCATTTTCCAATTCAGTAAAATCTTTGCCATCATACTTAATAAGATTTATTTTGTTAGTATGAATGTATATGTTATCATTTTCGTCAATTTCTAAGGAGTTTCCATTTATGGTTTTTCCAAATTTATCCTTGATGTAATCATAAACTGTAAATTCATTCCAATCGTACTTAAGCAATCTGCCATCAGAAACAATCATCCATAAATTGTTCTTTGAATCTTGCTTAACATCGTTTATAGACCTTAATACATCGTTTGAATCCTTTTCGAGAGCATTTTTTATTATCTTTCTTCCTTCGAAGATATTGATTTTGTTATCTTTCAAAATGAAAACATGTGTTGATGGACCATAAGCTTCAGGACTTTTCCAAAAATTTGCGAAAACAACATAATCTCCAACTTTGAAAGGTCTTTGAAGAAAATTAATTTTGTAACCATCAATAGTATCTTTGTATTCACCCTTGATTACATCAAATTCAGCAAAACATACGGATAATGAAATAAGAAAAATAATTAAGTATTTCATAAAAATTCCCCTAAAATTTATTTAACAAAAAACTTTTTTTAAAATTGCACAACCCCTATATGTAATGACAGTTGAAACTGAAAAAAATCACGCAGAAATTTCATTTTTTTGAAAATAATTTCCTTTTCTCACACTTCAAGCTCAAATTCTTCGCTCCATTCGCCAAAACCACGCTTGTTTCTTGCTCTTACTTTGACAAAATATTTGCCTTTGGGCTGATTCATAGTAAATTTTTCTTCTTTGCCGGCATAAATTGATTCAAATTCTGCATTTTCGGCATCT
>JANJUO010000194.1 GCA_024710535.1 bacterium | reverse complement strand
GTTACACTTGCACCCCAGCAATCATAAGGAGAGGCATTTTCGGCAGTTATTCCGGCACTTTGAGTTACATCTTGAAACTTGCGATTTCCTAAATTCTTGAATAATTTATCTGCATAATAGGTCTCTTGTCCCGACACTTCTTTTCGACCGTAAGCTACATAAATATCAACCAATCCGTCTCTGTCGTAATCAAAAAGTAGGGGAGAAACAGTTGGGGCATCTTGCTTGATAACTTCATCAGTATTTTCTGTGAATGTACCGTCAATATTTCCCCAATAAATTTTATCGTTTTTCCAACCATTTGCGGCAAAGAAATCCAATTTGCCATCATTATCCATATCAGCCCAAATTGTTCCATTATTTGGAGCATTGATTTTACTGCTGACATTTTTGAAAGTTCCATCTTTGTTATTTTCGAAGAAATTTGATTTAATCGCTATATCAACCCAACCGTCATTATTCCAATCGGCAACAGAAACCATTTCTGATTTGATTAATTCACCTTTATCATTAATCAAACCAACATTTTTTGTTACATCATTAAGTGTTTGAGCAGGAGCATTTGCAGATTTTCCATCTTTTGGAAAATCATATTCGATATCAACTCCGGCAAGATAATCGCCTTGAGTAATGCTAACCATTGTACCTTTGATATTATAGAAATTTGGATTTGGCTTATAAACATCGTTGATAAAACTTGTATAATTGTTCTTATCTTGCTCATTATCAATTACAAAATATGGACCATTTGGCTTGATTACGTGCTGTATCCAAATACCATTAATGCCGCCGGCTTTGATATTCAAATTACTGACATCAATCGCAAACCAGCCGGCAGTTCCTTTATAATCAATAATATATCCGTTATAGGCGCCAATGTAGCGACAATAAAGTGAGCCCGGCATATAGCCATCAGTTGGGTCTTGAGTGATCCAAATTGTGTCTTTGTTTGCAACTGTACCGGCTAAATAAATGTAGATTTTCTTAATTGTACCGGGTCCGTTTGGCTTCACCAAAACAGACTCTTCGAAATTGGTCAAACCATTATAAAATCCCTTAATTGTTGAGCCATCATCAACTCTGAAGTTTCCATTCTGTGCAAAAAGCACTGTTCCGGCAACGAAAAAAAGTACTAACAAATATTTCATAAATAATCTCACAATTTAGTAAAACACATTATTCCAAATTAACAATTATTTATCAATTTACAAAATATGAATCAGTTTATTCAAGTTAGAACGAAATATTTAAAAGTATCTTCGTTCTAATTAAAAAGAATTCTAAACCGTTTTAGTGAATAAAGATTAAATTCTCGAATTAATCATCCGTAGAATCAAAAGTCATCGTTTTGATTTTTTGCGGAAGCATTGGAGCTTGCTCCAATGACATTTGGGCAAGGGCGAATGCTTCTGATTCTCCGAAACTCGACACCCATTACCTTACATTTATTGTTATTTAATTCACAATTATTATTTTGGAATTAATAAAAAATCTTTTTAAGTTGCAATGTGTATTTATACAAAAAATATTTTTCAAATTATGATGGTAATGAAAATGTATATGATATTCAAAATTATTACTCTAGCTATTCTCTTCTTGGTTGTTGAATACAATAATGTAAATGCTCAATGGGAAAATATTGGTCCTTATGGAGGGTACATTCATAATACAGCAATAAATCAAAAAACTGGAGAACTTTATTCTTGTACATTGGATGGTGGTTTCTTTAAAAGTACTAATCAAGGAGAAGATTGGTCATTAGTTAATTTTGAACTTGGAAAAATCACATCAAGTGAAATTCGCTCATTAGTTGTGGTTGATGATAATATATTAGCTGGTTCAACGGGAGCTGGAGTATTATTGAGTAG
Organism: bacterium; assembly: GCA_024710535.1. Lineage (GTDB taxonomy): Bacteria > Bacteroidota > Ignavibacteria > Kapaibacteriales > UBA2268 > JANJUO01. The sequence continues at coordinate 17,874 of JANJUO010000194.1, read as the reverse complement.
TGATAATGGATTGACTTGGAATCCCGCAAATTTTGGATTACCTCTTGCAATAACTACATTAGTTGTAAGTGGCAAAAATGTATTTGCTGGAACTTTTTGTAGTGGAGTATTTATGAGTACAAATGGTGGATGGAATTGGATATCAAAAAACAATGGAATTCCACCTAAGTGTATTTCTGAAATAGCCATTTGTGATTCAAATTTGGTCATTGGAACTGATGACGGAATATATTTAAGTACAAATATGGGAGACAATTGGCAATTAATAAAAGAAGAAAAGAATAGCTATAACACACAATCAATTGCAATTAAAGGTGATACTATATATGCTAGTGTTCAATATGGTGGTTTTTTTATAAGTACTAATAAAGGTTTGGAATGGAAAATTTCAAATGAAGGATTGAATGATAAACTACCAGTCGGCAAAATAACAATTGCTGGAACAAAAATTTTTATTACCAATGGCGGCAGCTTATTTCAAAGCACTGACAATGGAATAAATTGGTCAAAATTAAATGGAGATTTGTTTGTGGCATCAATTTTATTTAATGACGGTATACTTTATGTGGGAACAAATAATGGAATATATAAAAGTGATGATTTTGGAATAACTTGGAAAACAATAAATAATGGATTATCAAACCTTAAAGTTGTTTCTATATATACAGAAAAAGAAAATCTAATTGTTGGCACTTATGGCAATGGGCTTTTTTCAAGTGCTGATAAAGGAGGCAGTTGGAATGAGATCAAAAATGAAATTGATGTAAATTATATTTATTCAAGTTTTGCAACTAATTATAACGATATATTTGTTGGTACAGATGGAAAGGGAATTTTGTATAGTTCAAATTATGGAAATAGTTGGGAACTTAAAAATAATGGTTTAAAAAGTTTTAGTATTACTGCAATATTTACAAATGGCAAATATCTTTTTGCATCATCAGGTGGTAATCTTTATAGAAGTTATGATAATGGTAAAGAATGGCGATTAATGATGTATAAAGATTTAAAACTTTCTGTTACATCATTTTTAGAAACAGATTCAAGTCTTCACAAGAGGACTATTTTTGCAAGTACTTGGAATGGAGTTTATCTCAGTACAGATTTGGGTGAGAGTTGGATTCCAAAAAATAAAGGATTAAATGAATATTCTGTTTTATCATTAGCACGAATCGATTCAAATTTATTTGCTAGCACTTTAGAAAATGGCATTTTTCTAAGCACTAATAAAGGTGAAAATTGGTTTGCTATTGATAAAGGTCTGAATAATAAAAAATCAAGAAGAGTGAATTGCATTGCGGCTGTGGGTAAAAATTTGTTTATTGGAACAAAAGATGGTTTATATTTTTCTTCTAACAATGGCTCAAGTTGGAGTTCATTACCAATTGAAAGTGCAAATCCATTCATAAAGTCTTTAACAATTTCTGATAATTATATTCATGTTTGTACTTACGGAAGTTCTGTATTCCGTGCAAAACTAAGCGATATAATAACTTCAGTTGAAGACAATGGTTCAAATGAAATAACAAAAATTAACCTTTTCCCAAATCCTGCAAATGAATATCTTAATATTTCATTTGAAAGCACAAAAGAAGGTACTGGAAAAATTGAAATAATTGATTTGTTTGGCAAAACTGTTTGCTCTTTTGAAAATTTCATCATCGAAGGCAACAACAGCATCAAATACTCCGAACTTAGCACTTTGCCAACTACCACCTACACAATAAAAGTAACAATGAACAACGAAATTGTCAGCATCGGAAAATTTATAAAGCAATAGAATCAATACTGGATTCCTCTCTTTGTTTGGGATGACGGTATGGAAAATGAAAACATCCGATGTTTCTATTTTAATCGCCACAACTCCTAAATTAGATTCATCATATTTTTTGCAAAACATCGGATGTCTGGGGAAATTCTCTTATGCGTCAGTTGTAACAACTGACGGAACCGCTCATTGAGTGATGCGTAGCATCTTATCGAAATGAGCAAGATAAGGGAGCCTTCCGAAGGTTTGAAACATTCGGAAGGTTTTGTGTTTTTTGGTAGCTCAAACATCCTTGTTTGAGTGAATTGAAATTCCGTAGGAATGATCCTGTTTGTAGAAAAAATGTTCCAGAGTTTGTTGTTAATTCCGTAGGAATGGATTTTATTCGCAATTAATTATCCACTCCTACGGAGTTTTTGCTAAAATAATATTCGCTTTCAACAAATAGGTCGCAACTACGTTGCTGTTAAAGACATCCGATGTTTCTATTTTAATCGCCTCAATTTATAAATCAGATTCAACATATTTTTTGCAAAACATCGGATGTCTAGCGAAATTCTTTTATGCGTCAGTTGTAACAACTGACGGAACGGAACCGCTCATTGAGTGATGCGTAGCATCTTATCGAAATGAGCAAGAATGAATATAAAATAAAAGATGGATTTTTGTTTGTTTACTAAACCTCAATTACTTGCTCCAAGCAATCTTGAAAGAATTGCTTTGACCAAATGAAGTAGAAATTTTGCCAACATAAAAGCCGGATGGAATATCGCTCATATCCAAATAAATTGTTTGGATACCTTCGTTCAAATTAGGGCGTTTCAATACGGCAATTTCCTTACCGAGAAAATTTATGATTCTAATTGTTGCATCGCCAGCTTTCTTCATTTCATATCTAAGATATATCAAAGATGAACTTGGATTTGGAAACACTTCAACTCCATTTTTGGGTGGATTTACAGCAATATTTGTTGTTGATTTACTGCAAGGAGTTTGCTTGAAATCAAATGATAGGGGAGATTTTGATTGTTGTGTTTCAACGATGAATTTGCTTTTATAAATGTTAAATTTTTTATTTTCTGAATATCCGAATTTTGTATTTTCTTCACGGTTAATTATCAGTGTATAATTGCCGGGCGGAATCTGAGAAATGTTATAATTAAGGTCGTAATTACACATACACTTGCATTTCGAAGATGATGTATCTCTTTGAGTAATAGTGATTACATTGTTTGTGATGCTAAAATCACTCAAAAAAGCAGAGCAACAATTTGCATATACATCTGTATTATTGATTGTAATTAGATTTTCATCGACTGTTAAATTAATCTTTTCCTCACTTTTTAGAGTTAAAGTGAGGAAAATTATCAAAAAAACAATATGAAAAAATAATTTCATTAGCGTCAATTAGAATTATTTCTTATAAATAGTATCATTTCTCTCGGGGCTCAAAGATAGAATTGTTACTTTTGCACCGGTGAAATCTTCGATAAATGCAATATATTCCTTCGCTTCGATTGGAAGTTCATCAATTGTTTTAAAATTCGACAAAGATTGTTTCCATCCTTTGAAAGATTTATAAATACATTCAATGTTATTCAATTTGTTCAAATCCGATGGAAATGTAGAAAACTCTTCATCGTTTAATTTATATTTGATGCAAACTTGTAATTCATCCAAATCATTAAGAACATCAATTTTGGTGAGAGCAATTTCAGAAATTCCGTTTATCATAACAGAATACTTCAATGCTACCAAATCAAGCCATCCACATCTACGTGGACGTCCGGTGGTTGCACCAAATTCTGCACCAATTTTCCTTAAGTATTCGCCCATTTCATCGAATAATTCAGAAGGGAATGGACCATTGCCAACTCTTGTGCAAAATGCTTTTGTAATGCCAATCACTTTATCAATTTTTACAGGTGGGATTCCCAAGCCGGTACAAGCACCACCAGATGTAGGATTCGAGCTTGTAACAAAAGGGTATGTTCCATGATCAACATCAAGCAAAGCACCTTGCGCACCTTCAACAATCACATTTTTGCCCAGATTGATTTGCACATTCAAATACAATGAAGTATCAGTAATATACGGCATTAACTCATTTCTAAATTCAAGAATTTGATTGATAACCTCACTTTCAATAAGTGGCTCCATACCATAAATTTCCGATAGAACCTTGTTATGTTCTGCGAGATTTTCTTTAATTTTAAAGATAAGAATTTTCTCATCAAGCAAATCTTCGCCACGAATACCGGTTCTCTTCACTTTGTCAATATATGCCGGACCAATACCGCGCCCAGTTGTGCCGATAGTTGTACCAGCAGATTTTTCTCTAACCTGATCAATAACTTTATGATATTGCAAAATCAAGTGTGCTTTGTTTGAAATTAATAATCTACCATCAATGCTTATACCATTCGATTTAAGCATATTAATTTCATTTATTAGTTCAACAGGGTCGATCACCACACCATTGCCAATAACACAAACAACCTTAGGGCTAAGAATTCCAGATGGAATAAGGTGCAATATTGTTTTTTGATTTTCAATAACAATTGTGTGACCGGCATTTGCTCCGCCCTGATATCGTGCAACAATATCAGCATCTGCACTTAATAGATCAACAATCTTTCCTTTTCCTTCATCTCCCCATTGGGAACCAACTATTACAATAACACTCATAATTAACCAACAATTTTATAATTTTATTAATTTAAAACTTTGTAATTTAAGAATTTTTTTTGAAATAAACCAAAAAAAACTCCGATTATAATTCAATCGGAGTTTATGTTTAATAAATACTAAATTCTATTTGTAATTTGAAATAGCAATTTGTGAATTTTCGAAAATTTTGAATACTTTATCTAACTGTGTAATTTGCAATAATTTCAAAACCTTTGCTGGAACAGAAACCAAATTCAATTGGATGTTATGCTTTTTGAGATTGCTTAGAGCATTCACCAGCATACCCAATCCAGAACTGTTCATAATTTCAACTTTATTCAAATCAATTATTAATAATTTGATGTTGTTTTCAGAAGAATTATTTACCGCATCGGTAAAATTAATTGCATCCACCCCGCCTAACGCAGATTGAAATAGTTCAATTACAGCGATTTCGGAATTTTCAGATAATATTTCAAATTTATAATTCACAACTTTACCATTCATTTATAAATAGAATTAAATTCTTGCTCCGGCAATACCGGTTTTTTTAGCTTGTTCTACAGTTAAATCAACTTTTTTAACTTTTTCAGTGTACCAAATCACAAATGCAGATGCAATGTAGATTGATGAATAAGTACCAAAAAGCAAACCAAGAAGCATAGTAAATGCAAAGCCCTGAAGAACTGGACCGCCAAATACTAACAATACGAATAATACAGTAACAGTTGTTCCAACAGTATTTACCGTTCTTGAAAGAGTTTCGTTAATACTCATATTGATTAATTTAATCAAGTTCATACCTTTATGGCGCTCTTTGTTTTCACGAATTCTGTCGAAGATGATCACAGTATCGTTGATAGAATAACCAATAACTGTAAGCATCGCGGCAAGTATTGTTTGATTCAATTCAAGGTCAATTATATTAAGATGATTAATAATCGCGACCAAACTGAATGTTACAACAACGTCATGCACAAGTGCAACAATTGCACCAAGACCGAATGTAAACTCGAAACGAAATGCGATATAGACAAGAATAAATGCTACAGCAAGAAGAACTGCCCAAAGTGCATCGGCAAATAATTCGCCACCAATTTTTGGACCAATTTTATCTTCTTTCAACATTGTAAATTTATTATCAGCAATATTTTTTGTGAAAGAATCACTTACTTTTTGGGCACCATTTTCAATATCAGTAACTCTGATAAGATATTTGTTATCTCCACCGTAGGATTTCACTTCGGAGCCAGTCATCCCGGTTGCATCAACAGCTTTACGAATTTCTTTTGTATCAATAGCTTTTTCGAATTCAACTGCTATTTCGGCACCGCCTTTGAAGTCGATACCAAGTTTTATCCCTAAAATACCGGCAAGCAAAACGCCCACAATTGTGATTGTGATTGAGAAGTAAGCAAAGAATTTTCTACTTCCCATGAAATCTATATTCGGTTTATTAAAAAATTGCATATCTTTTTTTCCTTATAATTATTTAGTTGAACTTACAAATTTAGGTTGACCAAAATCAAATTCCGATGCTTTGTTTGATATCATAATTTCTACGACGGCTCTTGTAATTGTAATAGCAGTGAATAACGTAAATATGATACCGATAAGCAATGTAGTTGCAAAACCTTTAATTGGTCCTGTACCTAAAAGTAATAAAATCAACGCAGTAAATGCTGTAGTGATGTTTGAGTCTATGATGGCAGTCATTGCACGCTTGTAACCTTCATCAATTGCAGAGCGAAGTGAACGACCAAGTGCAAGCTCTTCACGAATACGTTCAAAAATAAGTACGTTGGCATCCACCGCCATACCTATTGTAAGAATTATACCTGCAATACCAGGAAGAGTAAGAGTACCTTTAAGAGCAGCAAGTGTGGTAAGAATAAGAAGAACGTTCATAATCACAGCTAAGTCAGCAATCAAACCGGCTTTTTTGTAATATAATCCCATATAAAGAACTACAAGTAATGCTCCAAACAATGAAGCTGTCAATCCGGCATTAATTGAGTCTTCACCAAGTGATGGACCAACGATTCTTTCTTCGATAATCTGTACCGGAGCTTTAAGAGCGCCTGCTTTAAGAATGATTTCCAAAAGTCTTGCTTCTTCAACATTTGCCATACCGCTGATTTCAGAACGACCACCAGTGATTCTGTCTCTTACTACAGGAGCAGAATAAATCAAATCATCAAGAACGATTGCAATTCTATTGCCTTTATTTTCATCTGTAATTTTTGCCCATTTGTTTGCGCCTTCGCTATTCATTGTCATATTAACAACAGGGCTGTTGTCTTCAGGACGGAATGATTGCATTGCTTCAGTTAGAACTTCACCTGTAAGAAGTGGTTCGGATGTGATTGCATAAAACATATAAACTGAATCAATACCGTCTTTAGTTTTGATTTCTCTTGGTTTTGCATCAAAAGCGAATTTGATACCAGCAGGTAATCTTTTTGCAATTTCAGGTCTTCTTAGGATTTCTTTTACTTTTGGAATAGATGATTTTGCAATTGTAAAATTATATTCTCCATCAGGTAATTGATCATTCACATAATAAACGATGTCGCGTTTTGTTCCACCTTCCTGATAAAATTCAGTGATGAAATGTGTTGTGAATGGATGGTCTGCCATATATGCTTTAGAAGCATCTTCCTGAGACATACCAGCATAAGGATCAGTAGTATCAGCTTTGGCTACGCTTGCTGAATCAGCTTTGGTAGAATCTACTTTAGTAGAATCTGTTGGAGTTACGGCAACTACTTTTGTAGTATCTGCTTTACTTGTGTCTCCAGCAACAACAGTTGAAGAATCTGTTGCAAGATTGCTAATGTCTCCTTTTTTGAGTTTAGCTTGTCTTGCAAGTTCTTTATCAATATTATAAAATGCTTTTGCAACAGCGTTTGAGTTTTTAACTAGATTAAATTCCAAACGTGCTGTTGATTTTAATAATTCAAGCATTTGGTCGCGATTTTGAACTCCCGGAAGTTCAAGAATGATTCTGCGTGAACCAATTTTCTGGATATTTGGTTCGGCAACGCCGTATTGGTCAATTCTTTGACGAATAACTTCTTGTGCCTGATTGATAGCATCTTCAGCATCAGCTCTCAATTTTTCAACAATTCTTTCTTCAGGATTGTCGTTAATGTCGCTGATAGGGAAGTACTTAATCAACGTTTTGTTTTTTGCTCTTGCGATAGTATTGAAATTCTTTACAAAAATGTCAACAATATCTTCTTCGCTATCCGCAGATTCTTTTCTGGTAGCGTCCAATACTTGATTGAAAGTTTCATCAAGTGAAGTTTTCAAAGCAGTTTCTTCGATAAGTTTAACAACGTCAACTTCCAAAGTAACATACATACCACCTCTCAAGTCCAAACCAAGTTTTAATTGATTGGATTTTGCAGAATAGAGATCTTTGCCGTATAATTTGGCAAATTCGTCAAGAATGGCTAATGAATCGGCAGGTGTTTCGGCATTTTTTGCCTTTTCCACATACTCTTTTCTTTTTGTTTCTAACTGATTTGCATTATATGTTGGCAACAAAGTAAATATTGCAACTATAATAGGAATGATAATCAGTAAAATTTTTCCTAAATGATTTTTCAAGAAAATGCCTCCGCAATTTATAACTAAATATTCTGTGTTTTCTAATTCTACAAAATAACAAAAATACAAATTTAATTCTAATTGATAAAATAACAAAATAATTAATTTCATTATAATTTATCAACAAATCTATTTTTGTGTGAACTTATCTGTTTTTTATATGAAAATCAAGTGAATTAGTACAAAAACAGGTAATAAAACAAGTATCGAGAATTTATACATATATGCAAAGAAATGTGGCATTTCTATACCTTGCTGCTCAGCAATGGATTTTACCATAAAATTTGGACCATTTCCTATATATGTCATTGCACCAAAAAATACTGCTCCCAATGATATTGCTTGCATAATCAATTCCGGTATCCCGGCAACCATTGTTCCACCTGTTGCAGCTTGATGAGAAAACAAACTTTTAGCAAGTGTGTAAAATGTTACCGCTGTTGGAGTATTATCCAAAAATGAACTCAATAATCCTGTTGCATAATAGAATTGAGCAGTTGTTTTCACACCCAATTTTTCTGCATTTGAACTTAAATACTCCAAAACTGGAGCCATTGTTATGAAAATTCCAATAAATAGATATGCAACTTCTTCTATTGGATGCCAATTGAATTGATTTTGCTCTCTTGTTTTTTTGGAAGTTAATAATAATGACAAAATTGATAAAATTATTAAAACAAATTCTCTAATAAATGCAAAATTTGGGTTTTCTTTTATAAAGCCAATAGTTTGTGGATTTATAAAAGCTACTGCAAGAACCACTCCAACTAATAAAATGAAATTTATTTTGCCTGAAATACTTATTGGCTTTACTCTTGTATGGTCAAATAATATATTCTCAGGTGATTCTTTTGAATAATAAAATTTATCTACGAAAAAATAAATCAACAAAAGCAATCCATTGGCAACAAACCACATTTTGAACATTGAGAGAAACCAAAAGAAATCCGCTCCACGTAAATACATCATAAATAATGGTGGATCGCCCAGTGGAGTTAGTAACCCACCACAATTGGCAACTACCCCAATAAAAAACAATACTGTATGAACTTTGAATCGGCGCTCTGAATTGGTTTGCAAAATTGGACGTATCAAGAGCATTGCGGCACCTGTAGTACCCATTATCGAAGCAAGAACAGCCCCAATTGCTATAAAAATTGTATTTGTGAGTGGTTTTGCCTCCAAATCTCCATCAATATATATTCCACCTGTAATAACAAATAAAGAGCCAAGCAATATTATAAAAGGAATATAATCATAAACAACAACATGAGTAAGTTCGTGTGATAAATTGTTTAATAAGAGAAAAATTATCACAGGAATTGATAAAATTGTTGATATTATTAGTTTGTTTTTGTTTGATTCCCAAAAATGTTCGGCAAAAATTGGCATTATTGCAATCGAACCAAGCATCAAAACAAAAGGTATCAACGAATACAAAGGAATTTCAGTAAAGTTTTCCATTTAATTCAAAAAAAATTAAAAAAATATATCATTCAAACTTAAGAAATTCAAGTTTTATATACAAAGATATAAAAAAAATTTATTCAAAAATGTGTTTCAATGTCAATAAAAAATGTAAAATTTTCATTACATCAATTTAAAATATAATTTTTTCGTATAACTTTCATATATTTGAAATTCGAAATTGCTAAAATTGATAAAAAGTTTTGTTTAATAAATTATAATAAAGAATATGTCCGGACATAGTAAATGGGCTAATATCAAACACAGAAAAGGCAGACAAGACGCCATCAGAGGCAAAATGTTCACTCGCCTTGCAAAAGAAATCACTATCTCTTCCAGAGAAGGTGGCGGTGATCCAAGTGGAAATCCGCGTTTAAGATTAGCAATGCAAAACGCAAGAGCAGTAAATATGCCAAATGATAATATCACTCGTGCCATAAAAAAGGGTACTGGCGAACTTGAAGGCGTTAATTACGAAGAAATCACTTACGAAGGTTACGCTCCTGCCGGCGTTGCAGTGATTTTGGAAACCGTTACCGATAATCGCAAACGAACCGTTTCCGAAGTTCGCTCTCACATGGGCAAACTTGGCGGTAATATTGGCGAAGCAAATTCAGTTATTTGGAATTTTGTTAGAAAGGGCGTTGTTAATTTCGATACTGCTGGCAAATCCGAAGATGATATTTTTGAATTGGTGATGGAAGTTGGTGCCGATGATTTGATTTATGATACTGACACTTGTCGTGTGGAATGCGCGATGGAATCCTATGGTGCTGTTTATAAATTTTTCGAAGAAAAGGGATTTAATATCACCGAGAGCAAACTCGAATATTTGCCAAAACAAACTGTGAATATCACCGATGTTGAAGATGCAAAGAAAGTAATCAGATTTGTTGAATTTTTCGAAGATCACGATGATGTGCAGAATGTTTTTTCAAATTTCGAAATTGATGATTCGATTGCAGACCAATTAGATTAGAAATTTCTTGATAATGAAGATAATACATTATGAATTCATTTTGTATTATCTTTTTTTATTGAATACTTACGTTGTTTTGCTATTTTTGTATTTGAGTTAGCAATTATTTTGGATAATTTTTTTATGAAAAAGATGCTCTTTGTTTTGTTTTCAATTTTAACATTGTTAATTGTTTCTTGTGAATATCAGCCTACTGGAACAAATTTTGTTAATGTTGATTCTAATTTCACTCCTGCAAATATTCAAATTGTTTTGCCAGCAAATGTTGATACGATATTTTTGGATAGTTATTATGTTCCACAAATTTCTTATAATTTGGCTGGAGAATTATCAAGATTTGCAAAAGTAATATTTTTCATTGATACAACACAATTTTACTCTTCAACTAAAAATTCAGGATCTATAAATCCACCTTTGAAATATCCGGACAGCACTGATTACTATGAATTAAATATGATTGTTTTAACTAAATCGGGCACAGGCTCTCTTGCAGATTTACTGAATATGGAAGGAGTTTTGTATCATAAAAAATATGTGATTTGCTATTATAATACTAAAGCTTATAAGGCAAAACCATTGAATTTTATAGAAGTTGATGGCAAACTAAAAATTGAATGGGAGAAATATCCATATTCAAATTTTTCAAGATATGTTATCAAAAAATCAATTCAAAATATTCATCCAATGGATATAACCGTTGGATATGTTTATAATCAAGAGCAAAATTTTATAATAGATGATGCCTATATTGGTGAAGCCGCAAATTATTTAGTTGCAGTAGAATTCACCCACACAAGCAATAATTTCTATTATCCTGAAACATTCAAAGAAATGGAATTACCAGAAATTAAATACAAAGTAATTGACAACAAAACCATGCGATTTGAATGGGATAAGCCGAAATATTATGCTTCCGCAAAGAATTTCAGAATTTATGATTCAAGAAGCGTTGGAAATTTCAATATAGTAATTAGTGATATAAATAAGGGTTATTTTGATTATAAGCATAATTTGTTAGGTGAGAGATTGAATTGCATATTTAATGTTGAACCGATTAATAATGCAGATTATGCCATTAATGTAGAACATCCAAACTTTCATAAAAAAATTGATATAATTTTTGGAAATCAGTCATTTAAGTATCTTTCATATTCAGCTGGAGCAGATAATTTTGTCTATTATAGGGCTGAAAATGACTCCAAAACATATTTGCTTAATCAATTTGATTGCAATAGTTCCAAAACAATAAACTCTTTAATTATTGATAAAGGTTATTTTAATTTTGTTAATACTTCGCCAAGAGGCAATTACATAGTTCATTCAAGTGGAGATGTTGTTAATGTTTCAAAGCGGGAAAATTTCCCTATGAGTATTACAATTAGTAAAGCAAATCTGCCAAATGAGAATCAAGGAAATAGAATAACTAATGCTGATATTTCGGATAATGGAATTGTGGTAATTCGTTCAAATTCTGGCTACATTTATTTTTATGATATTATCAAAAATGAATTTCTTTTTAGTACAAATTTAGAAAACTTAAATAGTATTTCAAAATTAACAATTTCTTCAGATGGAAAATACTTTGCATTGTCAGGAGATAATGGGGATTTTTCAATTTATGAAATCATAGAAAAAGAAATTAAAGTTAAATTGGAGAAATTGAGTTGCTATAATTTTGATTTTCTCACAAATAATAAAATGATTTATGAAAATTATAAAACAAAAGAAATGTTTTTGATTAATTATGAATCTATGCAAGTTGAGAAATCAATTTCAAATATTAATTTTCCTTCAAGTTTGGATATTGAATTAGGTATTCTATATTGTTATGATTACTATCATAATTTTTCAGGCTTTGATATAAATGCTGGTTTCAAAAAAGTAAATGAATTTCAAACCGGCTCAGTTTCAAGTGGAATGTTAATTAAGAGAAACATTTGCTATAAAAATAATGGTGTAAAATGGGAAATAAAGTAATTATAACAGTACTATTAATTTTGGCAAATTTCGTTTTTGTTTTTGGTGAAATTAGCATTATGCCAAGAATAAATAATAAATATAGCATAAATTTATCGTCCGGCTTTGGCTCTTATAATATTGAATCTGCCAAAACAGCATTGAGACAAGGATTAAGCAATTTACCATTTCCTGCAAAAGTTGTTGATGATTATCCAAATATGCCATATTATGGCTTGGATTTTTGTGTAAGGATGCAAAATTATGAATTGGGCTTGATGTATTCTTTGATTTCAACAGGTGGAAAAGTACATTACGCTGATTATTCAGGGAATTATACATTGAATAATATTATTAATTCCGAGCAATATGGCTTCATTATGAAATTATTTATACTGCCCAACAAATTAATCAAAACGCAATTACTCACAAATTTTGGTATTTCAAATTTATCAGTCAATTATGCTGAAACACTTAATGTTTTTAATGAATCTCAAAATTCTAATGATAAAATAATGAGAGAATATCCTTTTCTTGAGCCGGGTTTAAGATTGTTTTATGATTATAACAGTATAATGCTTGGATTAAATGCCACTTATTTTCTACTACTTCAAAATGATTTAAACATCAGTTTCGATGGCTTTAGAGTTGGCTTGTTTGTTGGTTATGGTTTTTAGAATTAAGAAGTTAAATGTTCAATTTTGTTATTAGTATAAAAATAAAGTGAATCAATAGTCAGATAGAAAGTTATATTTTAGATTTTTTGAGTTATTAAAATCTTTTAGTAAATGTCTTTTAGATTTATTTGATTATAATAAATTGTTCATTAATTCTGATTGTTGGCGTTTCAAAGATAACGAAGTAAACTCCATTTGCATAATTTGAAGTATCAAAATTCAAAAGCAAATCATTGTAAATGCCATTGAAATCAAATTTTTCTATCAATTTCCCGTTGGAATTGATTATTCTAATATATGAATTGCCTTTTTCTGCAATATTTATATGTAAATTGATAAATTTTTTCTCAGGATTGCTTTCAATTTTCAAGGATGATTCGTTCTCAGGATTAATCAATCGCTTACCACCTTCATCGCAAACGCCAAGCACCTTGAAAATTCCTGATTTTGTTTCGAAATCATATTCTGAAATCGCTTGATTATCTTTATCGAAAAGAACAAATTCAATAATATCAACAGTTGTTTTTTCTGAAACGCCAAGTCCTGCAATCACTTCAAAAATTGCCAATGTATTCGAAGTATCAATATTTCCATTTATTGTAATTATTGTGGAATCATTCTTTATTAACCATTCATAAGCTGAAGAAACGGCAAGAATTGTTTTTTGGAAGCGGATTTTTGCACTGAATTTATTGGCAATGTTGGAAAATCCACCTTTTGAAAGATTAGCAATTTTCAAGAATAAATTCCGCTTTTCACCCGAAAATGCTGAATCATTCTCAATATAAATGAATGCCCCAATTGCTTTCCCAACCAAATTTGCAAAAATTGGAGAAATAGAATTTTTGTAATTAAAAGCAATTTGAGTACCCGTTCTACCGATATATTTTGGCTTGAATCTTAATGAAAACTCTTTGGTTTCGCCGGCAGAAAGCGTAAAATTACTGTTAGGACTCAATATTTCAAATTGTTCAAAATCCGGACCAGAAAAAAAGAATTGATTAATCTCCACAAAATCATTAGATATATTTTTTATAAGAGGGAAATTGAAAATTGATGAATCATTGCCAATTTCCACTTCTCCAAAATCAATATTTTCAGTGAGAATCTCTAATTTTTTTTCTATACCATTTCCTACAATTTTATAAAATAAGGTATCAATAGGGGATACAATCATAATTTCAGCATTATGAATACCGGCTTTTATCGGATTGAATCTGAATTCAACATTGAGATTTGTATATTTTGCTAAAGAAACATTTTTAGAATCGGAAATAATTGAAAAAGAAGAAGAATCAATACCGAAAATTTTAACTTCATTTATTAAAAAATCCCAATTGCTAATATTCATTATATAATTTTGGATTAAAGAGTCTTTTGCATGACCAACAAAACAATCGCCCAGATTTACATCTTCAGCTTTTGCAGTCGGAATTACGATAGCCCAGACTGAATCTGAAGAATCAGCATTGATTTGTGCGAATAAATTCATATTCACAATCAGAATTACTATCAACAAAAGTAATTTCAATTTCTTTTTTATCCGAAAATTTTCTCAAAATGTAAATTATTCAAAAAACATCAATTATTTCTATAGGTTTTAAATTGCTAATTTCACTCTTAAACCTCCAATAGGAAGATGTTGTTGAATTCTATTTTTATCTGAAAGTTTAAACGTTTGAAAGTCAAATTGCAAACTTAGATAATCCGAAACAACAAAAGAATAGAAAAATTCTGTGTTAAATTCATTTGTCCCAATGTTGTTAATATTTCTATGCAAGTAACTATTGTGTGCATTGGCTATTGCTAAGCCAATCAAATCATTATCTCTTCCAACAATTAGTCCTTTATATACAAGACCTAAACCAATAAAATAATCAACATCATTAACCTCGTCATCAGCAACTCCAAATCTACCAAAAAACGATAATCCTTGTGAATTTTCCTCTTCAACAAAAACATCTTGTTCGAATACAAAATACATACCCCAATTTGTCAATCCAGATAATACTTGGTTGTAAGACTTGGTATAATACCAAAATCCAATGCCTAAATGTTCAAAAGTTTCATTTGGTTTCTTTTCGGGCAAACTATGTAATTGCTCACCATTAATATGATAAATATCTCCGCATACAAGCAATCCATCGCTCTCTTTTAAAGATATTTGTGTAGAATTTTGATTTGCAGTATCACCGGACAAGCCATCCATAACTGCAAATTGCACCATAATATTTCCTTTATGTAAGAATTTTAATCTTGCACCTAAAGATGTATTTGGAAATATTGATGGACCATTCCAACCTGATTGAGACCAATCTATTCCAATACCATGCGAAGGATTAATAAAGTTTTTGGCTGTATGCTTAACATCAAATTCTGAATTAAGGTCTAATAACCCAAAAGTAAAATTTATCCTATCATTCAAAAACCCTTTTTCAAAATAAAACTGTAAAAACTTTGTAGCACTAATTGCGGCAATATTTGTTATACCTTGTTGTGAATTTAAGTCTTCATTTGGGTCTTTTCCAAAATTTGTAATCGTTGTTATTGCGATATTTGCAGATTCAAATCCTATCATTTTTTCTAAATCAACACTAAATAATCCACTAATCATGTTTGGATTATAAAAATTAAATTTTTTGTTATATTCTAAAGTCCATACTTCACTATGTAATTCAAGACCAATAGAAAAACCATTATCGAATAATGGATTATATGTGTTCAGATTATATTTTCCTTCAATACTTTCCTCGCCAAATAAACAGTAAGTTATTAGACAAATAAATAATATTAAGAAGATTGTAAAATTTTTAATATTCATAGTTAAGAAGATTCCTTAATAGTTGGATTAAAATTTTTCATTGAATTAATCCTAAATTATGTTATAATAGTCGGCTTTGAAAATTGTACTTTTGCAAGACCAAATGTTCAAAAAATTCAATCGATGTGAATTAAAATGGGCTTGAATCTTTCAATCCAAGCCCATATAATTTTAATTAACAAATATTAAAAATCATTAAAAGCATTCAATTTGCGAGCATCTCTCGCTGTCATTTGTCTATGTGATGATTTCATTCCACCCAATTGGCTAACTGAATCGTTTGCCACTTTGAATTGGTTCATCAAATCTCTCAAATGTTCTGTTGCTTTAGCAAGATCTTCAGAAGTATGAGCCACATCTTCAATTCTATGAGTTGATTCTGCAGTTACTTTAGAAATAGACATTACGTTCTTTGAGATTTGTTCACTTGTTGCAGATTGTTGCTCAGAAGCCGCAGCAATTTGGTTAATCATATCAAGCACTTCTTGAGTTGAAGCAAGAATTTCTTTCAATGAACTACCAGCTCTATCTGCCAAATCGATACCATTTTGTACTTCAACAGTTCCTTTGTTCATTGCAGTTACTGCTTGTTCGGTTTCGTTTTGGATGCCTTTGATCATCGTTGCAATTTGTTTTGTTGCTTCGGTAGTACGTTCAGCAAGTTTACGAACTTCGTCAGCTACCACAGCAAATCCACGACCTTGTTCACCAGCACGTGCCGCTTCGATAGCCGCATTCAATGCAAGAAGGTTAGTTTGGTCTGCAATATCATCAATTACAGAAATGATTTCACCGATTTGCTTGCTTGATTCGCCAAGTTTTTCGATATTATTTGCTGAATTCTTAACAACCACAGCAATATCACGCATCTTAACAACGGTTTGCTCAACAACTTTTCCACCTTCGGAAGCAACTTTGCCGTTTTCTTTTGCAACTTCGGCAGTTTTTGTTGCGCTCATTGCATTTTCAGTTACCGTTCTTGACATTTCTTCAACTGCTGAAGCCACTTCATCTGCTTGTGCAGATTGCTCTTGAGAAGCGGCGGCAAGCGATTCGGCAGTAGATGAAATCTGAACAGCAGAACTTGCGGCACTCTGAACAGCGTCTGAAACTTGATTGATAAGTGAGCTAAGTGATTCGCCCAAAGAGTTGATGCTGATTTTGAGTTTTTGATGGTCGCCTCTGTAGTCGCCTGCAACTCTTGCAGTAAGATCGCCTGTAGCCATAATTTCCAAAACATGACCTGCTTCGTTGATTGGCTCAATAACCGCATCAAGAGTTTTGTTTACACCTTCAACTATCTTACGGAAGTCACCGCTATGCTTAGTTGCATTGGCGCGAGTTGATAAATGTCCTTCAACAGCCGCATCCACGAGTAATGCCGCATCGTTAACAAGGGCTCCAACAGCATCAATACAAACATTAAGATTGTTCTTGATTGCATTAAAGTCGCCATTATAGTTGTCGGTAATCTTAGCAGGAATATCGCCTTTACTAATTCTATCAACATAGTTTGCCGCTACATTCAATGGACCAATTACATTATCTAATGTATCATTCACGCCTTGAACAACTGCACGGAAGTCGCCATTGTGTTTAGAAGCATCGGCACGAGTAGCCAATCTACCATCAACAGCGGCTTTTGCAAGCATCTTAGCATCTGTAACCAATAGATTCACTGCATTAATACAAGTATTCAAATTGTTCTTGATTGCATTAAAGTCGCCATTATATTCTTTGGTAATCAATTCAGGAATATCGCCCTTACTGATTCTATCAACATAATTTGCCGCTACATTCAATGGACCAATTACCGCATCAAGTGTTTCGTTTACGCCTTGAACGATAGCACGGAACTCACCATTATGTTTCGAAGCATCGGCACGAGTAGCCAAACGTCCTTCCACACCTGCTTTAGCAA
>JANJUO010000076.1 GCA_024710535.1 bacterium | reverse complement strand
ATTTGTGGGATATACCTGTAAATTTAAGTGGTAGAGCAAATTTTTGGCAAAATTCAAAATTGAACATAACTAATAATATTTCAAATAAAGAACTTATTTATTCAATTGATGATAGTAAACTTGGCGATAATTCATTCAATACAGGAGTTCTGGATTTGGAAATTCCTGCAAATTTACTTGTTCCCGGAAAATATGATTTAATTGTATTCAACGAAAGCATCAGAGATACACAACGGACATCTTTCGAAGTAATGTGGGAAGATATTCCACTTTCATTGAAAAGTGTTGATTATGCCGTTAAATCGATGTATCATATTCTTACCGATGAGCAATTAGATGAAATGAAGTCAGGGAATGATGCAAAAATGTTTTCGAAATTACTTGCTTATTGGAAACAGAAAGACCCAACTCCAAACACTCCATACAACGAAGCAATGTCTGAATATTTCCGTAGGGTTGATTATGCTTTTTTTAATTTTCAGACAATTAGAGAGCGAGATGGATCAAGAAGTGAGCGCGGAAAAATTTATATCTTATACGGACCGGCGGATTCGATTGAAAGTAGTTTAGCAAAAGGCACAACTACAGAAATATGGAAATATTCAAGATTAAACAAGTCTTTCGTTTTTTCTATAGTTAGTAATGGAATATATAAATTGATGGAAATTAAGCAATAATTTATATATGAATTTTTTTGAAAATCAGCAATTATTCTCTCGATATTTTTGAAATATTTATACTAATTTATAATTCAAACTAATAAATAAATTGAAATTTTGTTTTTTACAATTTTTGGAAAAGTTTATGAAAAAAGAAGTTTTAGAAAAGTTACTCAGATATGTGAAAATTGACACACAATCTGATCCGACTTCCAGCACAACTCCAAGCACAATGAAGCAATTTGATTTATCGAATTTACTTGTTGAAGAATTGAAGCAAATTGGATTGAGCAATATTAGCATTGATGATAAATGCTATGTTTATGCCACTTTGCCATCGAATATACCGGCTGATCATCCTGCTTATGGAAAAGTTCCGGCAATTGGTTTTGTTGCTCATGTGGACACATCTCCTGACACATCGGGCGCCAATGTTAATGCACAAATCATCGAAAATTATCAAGGTGGCGATATCGTTCTTCCTGCTGATAATAATGTAGTTATTAGAATGTCGGAAAATCCAAATTTGGAGAAATGCATCGGTCATACTATCGTGCATACTGATGGCACAACTCTACTTGGTTCTGATGATAAATCTGGTGTTGCGGCAATTATGACTGCAGTTGAATATTTGATAAATCATCCTGAAATTATTCATGGCGATATTAAAGTGGGCTTTACACCGGACGAGGAAATCGGCAGAGGTGCGAATCATTTTGATGTGAAAGGATTTAATTGCGAATATGCTTATACAATCGATGGCGATATGCCGGGCGAAATCAACAAAGAAACATTCAGTGCCGATGCTTGCAAAATCACTACCTACGGCAGAGATATTCATCCTGGTATGGCAAAAGATGTAATGGTGAATTCTATTAGAGCAATGGCTGACATTATTGCATTGATGCCTAAAAATACTGCTCCTGAAACGACAGAAGGATATGAGCCATATATTCATCCATACAAAGTTTCCGGCACAGTTGACAAAACTGAACTTCAAATACTATTCCGCGATTTCAAAACTCCGGGACTTGCAGATTTGAAAAAAACAGTAGATGAAATTATTGCGCAAGTTCAGCCAAATTATCCAAAAACAAGAATTGAAGTTGAAGTTACTGAACAATATCGCAATATGCTCGACACTTTAGAAAGCAATCCACACGGTTTGGATTATTTGTGGGAAGCATGCGAACGCTCTGGAGTTAAACCATATTGGAATCCAATTCGTGGTGGAACAGATGGCTCACGTTTAACCGAGATGGGCTTGCCTACACCAAATATATACACAGGCGGTCAAAACTTCCACGCAAAAACCGAATGGGTTTCTATAGATGGATTAGCAAAGGCAGTAGAAACAGTTATAAACTTAGTGCAAATTTGGGTAGAAAAGAAAGCATAATAATCATATATTGAATGGTTAAAGAACCTTCCGGATTATAAAATTCGGAAGGTTTTTTTGTTTTTTGGTAGCTCAAACATCCTTGTTTGAGAGAATTGAAATGTGACAATATAAATAATAAGGTTAAATAATTTGGGGAACATTTTTTCTACTAAGGTTAATGAATGAAAGAAGGTTTTGAATACCTTATTTTCAAAAAAAACCTTAGTAGAAAATTTTAATGGCTCAATAATTAACCTTATTAATTTCTGGATTTCTCGCCTTCGGCTTCGAAATGACGGGATGCAATAAGACATCCGATGTTTGTGTTTGTAATTGCGATAATTTCTGAATAAGATTCATCATATTTTTGGCAAAACATCGGATGTCTGGCGAAATTCTTTTAGCGTCAGTCGAAACAACTGACGAAACACAAAAAAAAGTCCTCATTACAATTTGTATTGAGGACTTTTAATTTTTATCGAATGTCTAAATTATTTCTTTTTGTTATATGGCTTTGTATTGATTTTCTTAATATTTGTATTATTATCATTAGACTTTGCTTTGCCAGGAATAGTTCTACCTTGAGATTCCGCTAATTGCTGTGCTTCAGCCATTTTCTTTTGAAGCCAAGATTCTTTTTTAGGCATTTTCTTCAAATCTTCCAAAGTTGGTCTATTTTTAGAATATTTGTTGATATAAATTTGTTGCCCTATGGAAAGCAAATTAAATACAAAATAATAAAGGTTCAAGCCAGCCGGGAAGTATGAAAACATAAATGTGAACATTACCGGCATCATATAAATCATTGCTTTCTGATTTGGATCAGTAATAGTAAGTTTTTGTTGGAAATACATTGTTATACCCATCAAAAGAGCCAATCCAGATATAAAACTCATACCCATTATTTCAAAACCAAATGAAAATATCTTATCAGGACCTGAAAGGTCTGTAATCCAAAGTATAAATGATTGCTGACGCATATCTATCACTGAGCGTAACACTTGCCATAAAGCAAAAAGAATCGGCATTTGAAGAACAAGAGGCAAGCATCCACCGGCAGGATTTACTCCATACTCGGAATACATTTTCATAATTTCTTGTTGCTGTTTGGTTTGGTCGTCCTTGTATTTTTCGCGAATATCTTTCATTAATGGAGCAAGTAACTGCATTTTTTGTGCAGAACGCATTTGCTGAATAGATAAAGGATAAAGTAGTAATTTCATCAAAATAGAGAAAACAATAATTGCCAATCCATAATTTGGAATAATGCTATAAGTAAGATTCAAAATTGGGAGCATAAAATATTCGCCAATCTGACGAATACCATAACGCCATCCTAAATTAATCATCTCCTCCAAGCCATAGTTTTTCACCAAATCATATTTCAAAGGACCGATGAATACTTTGAAATCGTTAGAAAGAACTCCACCGTTGTATGGTACATGCAATGAAGTATAATACTTTTCAATAATACCTTTGTTTTTGGCAACAATATGGGTTCCCTTAACCTGAACTTCACCTTTGAAATTTCCTTGTGGCATCAAAGCCATACCAAAATATTTAGTTTTGATTGCAATATATGTGATATCACCATCAATTTTTTTCTCAATTGTCTCCACTTCATCCGCATTTACTTCTTCAATCAAATCATTTGCAGAAATGATAGCATGAGCATCTGTACTTTCGTCAACAGAATTATGTTCCTGATACCTGATACCTTCTGCCCAATTGAGATTGTAGCCTCTTGCAGGTATGAAAGATTCCATATTTTGGAGAGTGATATTTTGATTTAGAATATAATCATTACCGCTAAAAACAATGGTTTTTTGAATAAATTTGCCCGGCTCAATTTCCAATTTAGCTTTAAGAGTAAATTTATCTTTGCCTGACAATTTAATATAATCAGAATTCAAATTTTCAAAATTGAATCCTAAATCTCTCGAATCGATCAAAATACCATCAAGTGTAACAAATGAAACAAACAACTCGCCTTTTTTGCTCCAAATTAATTGAGCAGGTGATTTATCCCATTTTTTATAATCTTTCAAAGTCCATTTTTTGATAGCAGAACCTTTATTGCTTATTTTCGCAATATAATGATCTGTTTCAATTGTGATAATTTTTTCTTCAATTTTGGTGAAATCCGAAAACGCACTACCAAATTTCCTCACAGCCAATGTAGAGTCGCTTTTATACTGCTCAACATCAGAATTTTCTGCTTTGATTTCCGGAGTTTTTACTGTTTTGGCAGTATCTGCAACAGTAGTTTCTTCAAGTGGCGCCTTGTAAGTCGAAGACTGCCACATCATCCATGCCATCACCAAGGCAAAGATAATCAGTAAACCGTATAAAGATTTTTTATCCATAGTATTATATTAATTTATTGAATTTTTATTTCGAGGTTCGGGTACATAGTCGATGCCACCCGGATGGAATGGATGGCATTTTGAAATACGTTTGATGGAAAGCCAAAACCCTTTGATTGCTCCATACTTATCAAATGCTTCATAAGAATAATGAGAACAAGTAGGATAGAATCTACAAGAAGATGGCAAAAAGGGCGAAATTCCTTTTTGATAAATTCTTATTATAAATTTGAAAACTTCCTTCAATTGGCTAGTCCGTTGTATTTATGTTAATCTTCAAATACTTATTGAGTAATTCATCTATTACGGGAGAAACATCACTTAAATTTATCAAAGCAGGATGTTTTGGAACTTTTCTCCATACAATAATCAGATATTTCATTTGAATATCATAATCCAATTGAGATAACGCTTTGAAGTAATTGATGATGCTAACACGCAATAATCGTTTTACTCTGTTTCGCATAACGGCTTTTTTTGCAATTTTTTTTGGAACAGTTACCCCAAAAAATATTGTTTTTCTCCCGTTATAAGCAATGTTTTTTATTTCTAAATTTTCGATATATTTTTTAGAAACAACAAGCAAAGCATCTTGATTGGATATTTTTCGCCCAACTTTGAATACAAAATCAAAGCAGTTATATCCTTTCAGCGATTTGAGCTCAATCTGTCCCAAAAAATACCTTCAAATAAAACAAAATAAAAAAAGGCTGTCGGTGAGAATTCTTTAAAGAATAACAAAAAAGACAACCTTCATACTTGAAACAAATCAGGCAAAAATACTATTCATCACTAACTGTAAGTCTGTGACGACCTTTAGCTCTGCGTCTTGCTAACACTTTTCTGCCATTCTTTGTAGCCATTCTGCTACGAAAACCATGCTTGTTGGCTCTCTTTCTTCTACTTGGCTGATAGGTTCTTTTCATTAAACACCCTGAATATAAATATCAAACTATTAAAATCTAAATTATTAATTTTTTACGAACTACAAAATTAATAAAAAAATACGATATATCAAAAAATTGAATTTCAAAAATCAAGAATAATTATCCACATTAAAAAAACTCTTCTTAAAAATATAATTTCAAGAAGAGTTTTTGCTTTTTTTTTAGAAAATTAACGCCATTGTCTTAAAAATTCGAGTCTGTCTTGCAATTCTGAAATTGGCACCAAAAGTGCGTCTTTACCCAAAATTGCTTCTTCTTGCGACTGGAATACCAATTCGAATTCCTTGCTCATTACGATTGCTTCTTCAGGACATACTTCCTCGCAAAATCCACAGAAAATACATCTAAGCATATTGATTTCAAACAATTTCGGAAATCTTTCTTTTTCTCTTTCGGTTTCACCGGCTTGAACTTCTATTGCCAATGCAGGGCAAACCCTCGAGCATAAACCGCAAGCAACACAGCGCTCGCCCTCTTCTTCTTTAACCAAAACAGGACGACCACGATAAGCACCATCTGCCTCCCAAATTTCTTCAGGGTATTGACGAGTGAATTTCGGCTCAAACATTCTCTTGAACGTCAATGCTAAGCCTTTTGCAATTTCTGGAAGATATAGATTCTCCCAAAAATTTAGTCTTTCTGCTTCTGTATTTTTTATATTATTCATATTATATTTCCAATTTTTAATTCAAATTTAATTGATTAAATCGCAAAAACAATTACAGCCGCAGTAACCAAAGCATTCAACAATGATAACGGCAATAAAACTTTCCATCCCAAATACATCAATTGATCATAACGGAATCTAGGAATTGACCAGCGTACCCAAACAAAGAAGAATATCATAAATATAACTTTTAGTACGAATACCAATGTTTGCAATAATGCAAATAAGATAGAGCCTTCTTGCATACCTATTGCTTCTGGTGAGAATGGTAACGCCCATCCACCAAGATAAATCAAAGAAATAAGTGCTGACGAAGTGGCAACATTTGCATATTCAGCAAGGAAAAACATTCCAAATTTCATACCAGAGTATTCTGTATTGAATCCACCTACAAGTTCCGGCTCGGCTTCAGGTAAGTCGAATGGAGCACGGTTTGTTTCTGCAAATGCGGCAGTTAAGAAAATAAAAAAGCCAACTGGTTGAAGAAATATATTCCATTTCCAGCCGCCCCATCCTTCTTGAATAGCAACAATGTCGTTCAATGAAAATGAACTTGCCATCATCACAACTGCAAGTAATGATAATCCCATCGAAAGTTCATAAGAAATCATCTGTGCTGACGAACGCAAACCACCAAGAAGTGAGTACTTACTATTGGAAGACCAGCCGGCAAGTGTAATTCCATACACACCAAGAGAAGTCATTGCAAGAACATAAAGTACCCCAATATTAACATCAGGTGCCACTCCAAGCATAATTTTTCTATCTCCAATCATAAAATAATCTCCAAATGGAATCACTGCCCATACAGCGAGCGCAATTCCAAGAGATATAATTGGTGCTAATGAATGGAAAAACTTATCAGCTGCTTTTGGTACGATGTCTTCTTTCAAAAACAATTTCAATACGTCTGCAAATGGCTGAAGAGTTCCCCAAGGACCAACTCTGTTTGGACCAACTCTGATCTGAATAAAAGCCGAAATTTTACGTTCGAGATAAACAGTAGCGGCTGCGGTAAGTTGCAGAATCAGCACTAAAAAAAGTACTTTTGCCACTGCTTCAACAATAATCCATACTATATCATTCATAACTATATATATTTATTATTTAACTTCGTTAATTAAAAATTAAGGTTTATAAAAATGTGATTCGTATTGCATTTTCTTAGGTTCGGGCTTATCACCTTTTCCAAGATAAAGACCACCGAATTCGTCAATTTTATCATAATCCATAAATTTAAAACCAGCAACTTTTTGGGTAATTTCTTCAAAAATATCTTCTGATGATTTATAATTCCAATTTGTGCCCATTATTTTTGCAATATGCATCATGCTTCTCCAGCTTTGACGGCAATTTCGTTCTTCATGCTGAGTCCAATTGTCGTTTTGAGCCCCAAATTTATCCAATCGACTCATCTTCATTCCCATAAATCTCATATTTTCTTTGGTTACCAAAGCCGGTTTGAAGTGCTGAACCAATTTTTTATAATTTGTAAATGTTCCTTCAACTTCAGCAAAAGTAGAAGCTGCCAAAACAACATCGGCTTTTTTGGTTAATTCATTAAAATTATAAGAATGAACCACCAACAATTCCAATTCGTCTAATACCGGTAATATATGCGAATAATTTGAAAAATCTTCTTCCATCACATAAAGTGCTTTGATTTTATGTGTTTTGATTAATTCAGGTAATTGAGCCAAGGTATAAGAGTTTCCCTGTGCAGACATACCAATTTCCAAAGCACCGGCTGTATTTGGAGCTTTATCTTTTACAATCAAAAAGCCATCTTCATTTTCTGAAGAGTTTAGATGCTTTAAGAAATCAACATTATTTGATTTTACAACTTGCTTAGCAAATTTATTCAAAATATAATTATCTTCATTGGTTGCTTTTGGAGATCCAACAAACATAATTTCATGTGCTTTGAATTTTACAAGAGATCTTGCAGTGTAGTCATAAGCTTCATGCCAATCAACAACTTTCAATTCACCATCAATATTTATCATTGGTGCGGTAATGCGATTTTCGTTTACCCACTTGTAACTCTTTCTCTGCTCATCAGTTAGCCAATATCCATTCGCTTTATGATTTGTTCTTGGCTCGATTCGTAAAATTTCATTATTTCTAACACCAATACGAATATTTGCACCGGTTGCATCATTTGCTGAAATAGAATCATTAAAACTCATATCCCAAACACGTGATTTGAAGCGGAAATCCTTACTTGTAAGTGCTCCAACAGGACAAATCTCAATAACATTCATTGAATAAGGATTATCAAATTTTGTTCCTTCGAAAAGTTTGATAGTAACATGATCGCCACGTTGCACAAATGTAAGAACATCTTGCTTTGCAACTTCTTGAGCAAATCTGATACAACGTGAGCATGAAATACAACGTTCTGCATCATACATTACGTTTGGTCCCCATTCTTGACGCTTATCCTTGTGATTTTTCATATCTTCGAAACGACTTTCGCCTTTTGAATGTCTGAAAGCATAATCCTGAAGTTTGCATTCGCCGGCTTCATCGCAAATCGGACAATCGAGGGGATGGTTTATCAAAATAAATTCCATCACCGCTTCTTGTGCTTGTATAACTTTTGGATTGTTTACTCGAACATCCATACCTTCAGCAATAGGCGTTCCGCAAGCGATTTGTAATTTTGGGAAATAACCGATAACCGGCTTTCCGTCTGCATCTTTTTCGAACGAGCCGTCCTGCATTCTTCTCGGCATACCAACTTCAACGAGGCACATACGGCAATTTCCGGCAACGGAGAGTTCCGGATGCCAACAGAAATGAGGAATTTCCATACCATTGTTATATGCGGCT
>JANJUO010000018.1 GCA_024710535.1 bacterium | reverse complement strand
GCGAAATAAAGGTATCAAATTAGGTGTGGATTATCTTGGAGAGCAGAGTTTATTTGCCCCTGAGCAAGAAGAAAAAGTTCTAATTCAAACAATTCAAGATTTGAAAAAAGAATATATATTTGTTGATAATTTAGAAAAATTGAAGTCAATTAGCGAAAAATTGATGGCTTCTACTGTATTATCTTTTGATATTGAAACAAGTTCATTAGATAGAGATAATTGCGAAATTGTAGGGATTTCTTTATCTTCTGAAGAAAATGTAGCATATTATGTGCCTGTTCATTCCATTAATAAAATCGAAAAAGAGATTGATTTATTTAATTTTAACGAAGACAAAACAAAACAGCAATGGCAAAATTCACTTCCGCAGGAAACTGCTTTTGAAATAATGAAACCTTTATTAGAAAATCAAAATATTGGAAAATGTGGACAGAATGTGAAATTTGATATGTATATTTTATCAAGAAACGGTATTGATGTAAGCCCAATTGTATTTGATTCGATGGTGGCATCTTATATTATTAATCCTGACGAAAAGCATAATATGGATACACTTTCACAGAAATGGCTTAATTATTCACCAATTTCAATTTCTTCATTGATTGGCGAAAAGAAAAGTAAGCAATCATCTATGCGTGATATTGATCCGGCTGAAATATCGGATTATGCCTGTGAAGATGCTGATGTTGCTCTTAAATTAAAAAATGTTCTCGAAAAGGAAATTGAAAAAAATAATTTGCATAATTTAGCTTATAAAGTGGAATTTCCTGCAATTTCTGTTCTTACAAAAATGGAACTAAATGGCGTTGCAATCGACTCAACTGCCTTGAATGAACTTTCAGTTAAAATTGAAGCTGAAAGCAAATTATTAACAAAAAAAATATATGAAGAAGCCGGAATTGAATTCAATATCGATTCTCCAAAACAATTGGGACATATACTTTTCGAAAAATTAATGCTTCCAACTGCTAAAAAAACCAAAACCGGATTTTCCACAGATGTAGAAGTGCTTTCAGAACTTGCACAAATCTATCCAATTGCTGAGTATATTTTAGAATATCGCTCTCTTGTGAAATTAAAATCTACTTATATTGACGCATTGCCAAAATTGGTAAATAAAAAAACAGGTAGAATTCATACTACTTTCAATCAAACTGTGGCCTCCACCGGCAGACTCTCCTCAACTGATCCAAATTTACAAAATATACCTGTCAGGACGGACTTGGGGAAAGAAATTCGTAGAGCATTTGTTGCCGGTAGTGATGATTTTTTGATTATGTCTGCTGATTATTCTCAAATTGAATTGCGTATTATGGCGAGTATGTGTCAAGATAGAATAATGATTGAGAGTTTCCAGAATGGGCTGGATATTCATGCGGCAACCGCTTCTGTTCTTTACGGAATTGATATAAATGAAGTCAATTCTGACCAAAGGCGAGTGGCAAAAACTGTAAATTTTGGGATAATGTATGGCTTGGGAAGTTTTGGATTATCTCAAAGATTGGGAATTTCTCGAACTGAAGCAAAAAATATTATTGACAATTATTTTGCAAAGTATCCCGGAATCAAAAGATATATGGATGAGACTATTGAGTTCACAAAGAAAAATGGATTCTCACAAACTTTGATGGGGCGTAGAAGATTTTTTATGGATATCAACAGCAAAAATAATAATCTCAAAACAGCAGCCGAAAGAGCCGCAATTAATATGCCTATTCAAGGAACTGCCTCCGATATGATGAAAATTGCTATGGTGAACATCGATAATGAAATGACAAAACTGGGGCTAAAATCAAAAATGCTAATTCAGGTTCATGATGAATTTGTTTTTGAAGTAGAAAAAAGTGAAATTGAAGTAATGAAAAGTTTAGTTGCTGATTTGATGCAGAAAGCTTTGCCTCTGAATAATGTTCCTGTGATTGCAGAGGTCGGAATTGGCAATAATTGGTTTGAAGCACATTAATTAATTGATTTATAATATTAACAAGCTGTCGATAGAGTATAGAAAATTATTAATTATGCACGTAGCTAAAGCCACGTGTTACAGATTCAGTAAGCAACACGAGGCTTTAGCCATGTGCATAATGATAAAAAAAATACTTTTTCAACAGACTCTTAAGGAGAAATATGGATAACAAACTTTTTTATTTTGATGATAATTGGGCAAATCTCAAGTCCAATAGCAAAAATATGCGTTACTTTGTGTTAACTGTAGTGGTTTTTGCAGTTTCAATGTTTTCTTTTACCCGATTTTTGAATTTTATTGAAGCTCGTCCGGGTGTTGTTCTGCCGGATCCGATTTTAGCATTTTTTGCACCTATAGATATTTCGTGGTTTACATTTGTGATAATGTATGGAACAGTAGTTTTAGTGATTATGTCGCTATTCAAAACGCCAATGCAATTAGCTTTTGCTGTTCAGACCTACATTGCTATGCTTTGGATAAGAGTGCTTGCAATGTATTCCATTCCGCTTGAAGCACCTGCAACTATTCTTCCCTTGATTGATCCGATGGTATCTGAATTTGGGGTAGGACAGTTGATGACAAAAGACTTGTTCTTTTCGGGGCATACAGCAACAATATTTTTGATGTATTTGGCATCTCAGAAAAAAATATACAAGAATTTGTTTTTGATTGCAACCATAATTGTTGGCTCGGCAGTGCTTATTCAGCATGTTCATTATTCAGTGGATGTTATTGCGGCTCCCTTTTTTGCATATACTTGCTATAGGGCTATGTTCTTGATTAATAAGAAGTTTATCGTGCCTAAATTGGCTGGTAATAAATAAAAAAAGTCAGGTTTACCGATGTACGATATGAACAAACTGACCGTTGCTTTCTTCCGAATCTGGCGGAGTTGGGTTTGTCATAACCACACGGGACCTGACCGTTACAAAATTACGAACTTTTTGGTTACCCACCAAGAAAAATTTTAAATATTTAAAATTTTTCTTGCGTATTTCAAAAAATACTCGTAATTTTGAAATCCTTTAAGATGCGCTCGTAGCTCAGTTGGATAGAGCATCAGCCTTCTAAGCTGAGGGTCACTGGTTCGAATCCAGTCGGGCGTACAAAAAAAAGCCGTTAGAAATAACGGCTTTTTTTTATTTACTCTATGCTTGTTATAATCAAAATTTGCAAATCATCAATTTTCTTTATTTCGCCCTTAATTTTGAGCGTTTTTCCAATCAATTTATGCAATCTTTTACCCGCATAGGTTCCATCTTCATTATAAACGATATAAACTTGATCCCCTGATTTGAATGCCAAAACATCATTTTTATCATAAGCATTTCCGGCGGCTGATGCTTTCAAAGCACCTGAATTACCACTTGCCATTTCATTTATGCTAACAATTGTACCGGTAAGTGGAGAGTTTGTCATATCAATTTTTTCGACAATCGGTTCATCTGCCGATTTAATCTCAGTTTGTTGAACACCCGGAGCATCATTTTGTGTTTGAGCATCATTTGCTTTTGCTTGCTCAGGTTCTTGGGTTTGAGCTTGCTCAGTTTGTTGTTCAGTTTGTTTGGCTTCTTGTTGTGGCTGGTCGCTTGATTTGCCACCACAGCCGATTATTACCAACAAATAAGATAATATAATAAATAATATGAAATTTTTAATATATGCACCTTTAATTTAATAAAAAAAATTTGGAAAAAAATTCCAACCTGCCCTATTGAGCAGGTTGGTGTGGAGAGATTACATATTATCAATCATCGACATAATGATGATGTTGATACCGTTCACGGTTTTTGTTTTACCAACAATACCAACTGAAGTACTTTCAGCATAGTTTGCTAATTTTTTTCCGGCAAAAGTTCCGTCTTCGTTATAAACGAAATAGATTTTCTTACCTGATTTGAATACAATTGCATTTCCGTTTTCAGCAAGTTTCTTTGCTTCATCTTTCGAAACAATACCTTTGCCACCCATAACAATGTCATGCAAACTAACAACGGTACCTTTGATTGGCTTTTGTGCTTTTTGAGCATAAGTGTTAATAACAGCAAAAGTACTGAAAATAAATGCTAATGCCAAACCTAATACTAAAATTTTGTTTTTCATAGTTTTATTCCCTCTATAAATTAGTTAGATGCAGTTTTTGCATAAGGTAAATTCTTCGCAGTTTGGTAAGAAACTTGAAGCTCAATATAACGATTGTTACCTGATCCTTGTAAGAAACCGTTTGTGCCTTTTTTAACAAGTACTTTAGCATAATAGTAGTCTGAACCAACAACTTTACGTGCATAAAATACAAGATTATTAGTATAATTTGATAAATTCACATATTGTTGTTTGTAAATTTTTGCATTCAATGCCTGGCTATCGAATACTTCATTTAATGAATTTGCAACGATTGGTTCGCTAACTTCAGTTACGTTTGGTTGTGTAGTGAAATTATATCCAATACCTTTTGCTGAACCAAATCTGATTTCGCCAGCTGTTTGTGTATGAAGAGCAAGATCCCAATCAATACTATTTGCAATTTTCTTTGCAACTGAGCCAGCAGTTGATCCTTGCATTGTATAAAGCATCAAGCCACTACCAAAATCAGAAGCACTTTCGTAAATTTTGATTACTTCTGTATCATCGTTGATATTTTTGTCGAATCTGTATGCAGTTGCCCATTTGATTGTTGCAGGTGCTGATGATGAATCATTAGAATAATTAGCTATAATTGAGAAAGTATATTCAATGTTTGATTGCAAACCACCGATTTTGATGTAGTTTGTTCCTTTTGGAACTGTCATTGGAGCATAAGTGCCCGGAGTAATTGTAAGTGTGTAGTCTGTAAACAAAGTGTTTGACTCTGAAACAGATTGAGTGAATTTTAAAGCGATAGTATCTTTAGCAAAAGTTGTTGCTTGAAGATTGGTGATTGATTCTGGCTTTGGTTGCTCAGTATCAGGGTTTGTTACATTTTCTTCACATGCAGTAAAGATGAATGCTGAAATAGCAATTATGGCAAAATATTTAGCCAAATTGAAAAATTTCATATAAGTACTCCTAAAAAATTTGTAAAAATAAAAAGTGAAAAATAATAATCAATTATATATACGAAATAAAACCAAAAATATTTAATAATTTTATTAATAAGAACAAGAATTATAACCTCTTTTTTGTAAATATTTTTGATGATACTCCTCGGCTAACCAGAATGTATCTGCTTTTTCGAGCTTTGTTACAATTTCATTGTTGAATTTTGATTTATTTAATTGCTCAATTATTTTAATTGATGAATTTTTCTGCTCTTCATTTTGAAAAAATATAGAAGAACGATATTGGTCGCCAACATCGGGTCCTTGGCGGTTCAATTGTGTTGGGTCGTGGAATGTAAAAAACGCATTTACAAGTTCCTCAAAAGATATTTCTGAAGGGTTGAATTCAACCTGAACTACTTCGGCATGTCCGGTTTTATTATAACAAACATCCTGATATGAAGGATTATCAAGTTTGCCGCCCATATAACCTACTTTTGTAGAAACTACTCCTTTCAGCTTTGAGAATTTTAATTCTACACCCCAAAAGCATCCCGCCCCAAATGTTGCAGTTTGTAATCCGTTCATTTTTTCCTCATTTTTATTTTGTTCTAAATTACCTGATATCAAAAATTGATTCAAAACAAAGTAACTCATTAAAATTATTATTAAAAGAAATGTTATTTTTTTCATAATATCATGACTCAATACCCACGAAATTCTGGAGCACGCTTTTCTAAAAATGCATTCACGCCTTCTTTGTAATCATAAGAATCGCCTGCAATATTTTGATATTCTGCCTCTAATTCCAATTGTTGTTCAAGGGAATTTGAGTATGATTTCAAAAGTAACTGCTTAGTAAGCCATAATGCTTTTGTCGGCATTTGAGAAAGTCTATTAGCCAATTCAAAAGTAAATTCTTCTAATTTTTCGGATTCTACACATTTATAAATTAAGCCGATTCGCTCTGCTTCAATTGCAGAAAGTTTGTCGCCAAGCATAAGCAAAGCATTCGAACGAGCCAATCCAATCAAGGCAGGTAGCAAGAATGTGCCGCCGCTATCGGGAATCAAGCCGATTTTGCTGAATGCCTGAATAAAATTCGCTTTATCGGAAGCAACAACGAAATCGCAAGCCAATGCAATATTTGCTCCTGCTCCTGCGGCAACGGCATTTACCATTGCAATTACCGGTTTTTGCATATTTCTGATTGCCAAAATTATCTTATTATATTGCTCTTTTACAATTTCAATAATTTTGTACTTACCACTAATTGCTTCTTGCAAATCCTGTCCAGCACAAAATGCACGACCTTCGCCTTTGATAACAACTGCTCTTATTTCCTGATTATCATTGATAGTTTTCAGCAAATTGATTAATTCAATCGACATTTCCATATTGAAACTATTAAGAACTTCAGGATTGTTCAAAGTAATTTCAGCAATATTATTGTTGATATTATATTTTATATATTTCATAAATTTTCTCCTAATTAAAAAAATATCAACGATTTTTGCAAATAATTATTCTAAATTTTGTTTTCTAAATCAATCTAAATTTGACATTCTTGTTTCTTTCAGTATTACGTTTATGAATAGGCAATGTAATTATTTAAGAACGATTTATATATCATACCTTCTCGCTAAGATTAGAAGTTGGGACGCGGGACAAAGAAATGGGGCGAGAGGAGGTTTGTTAATAATGCATCCGATGCTTTGAAAACATCGGATGTCTGGGGAAGCACCATTGAAAAAGACATCCTATGTTTGTTCTGATTGATATTACATCCAACATTTTTGAGCTTGCGTTGCACTGAGTTTCTCGAAGTGTCGAAATACAGTCAACAAAAAAACATCCCAAGACTTGAGTCCTGGGATGTTTTGTAATTTCTTTGAAAATTTCGAAAGGTTTTAAGAATTAATCGAAATTAGTGTTTATGCAAATTTCTGTGCATAATTCTTCTTGATTCGTAAGATTGCTCTTCTTTTGGCAATGCCATGATTCGCTTGTTTAGATTTCTATCGTTTTCGTTTTGAAGAGTGTTCGCAACTTGTTCGATAACTCTATGTGGAAATATATTTTCTCTTTCATATAAATGCTTATTTGAAAGGAGAATTTCAGAAGATTCAACACAACTTGTTGCCAAATCTCCTAATTCATTAAATGCAGGATTTGCATGAATATTTTCTGATACATAACTATTTTTTGCAAGTTCTGTTGACTCTTCCTTATTGCCTAATCCCCAATCTGCCGCCATTGTTATTCCTGCAAGAAGCAAATGAACATTAGCACTTCCATCCGGACTGCGAAGTTCAACAGTTTGACGACTTTCTTGATAATTGTATGGATTTGGTTCTTGTGGATTTAATTGCATAGCCAAATCCTTTTTGCTTGTCCATGCAAGTGGCACTCTAATTAGAGAACTGCGGTTGCTTTCGCTCCAGCAAACTTTTGTAGGTGCTTCGTGATTTGGTACTAATCTTAAATATGAAGATGAAACCATATTTCCAAATGCTGTCAATGATGGTGCATATTGACATAATCCACCAATAAATTGAATTGCTTCATCAGCTAAAGTTCCATCCTGTTTAGTCATCACATTTTTGCCATTTTTATATAAAGCATTATGGAAATGCAAGCCATTGCCAGCATGCTCGGTATCAATTTTAGGGAAAAATGTTGCCACGAAGCCATGTTTATAAGCCACATTCCGAACCAACCAACTTGCAAGTACCATAACATCAGCGGTTTCCTCGATTGGAGTTAGTAAGAATTCAATTTCAACTTGCTCAGCACTTTTGCCTTTTAATTCTGCAAAATCGCTCTCAACTTTATCGATATATCCAACTTCGTTATGAGCATATTTAATATTACCTGTAATTTTTGCCATGTGATGAAGCATTTCATTAACAATGTGATCAGTTTTCACAAAAGGTGCACTTTGATGATAGCCGCGTTGCTTTGGCATTGGATAAGTTTGATTTTCAAAATTACCAATTAAATAAAATTCAAGTTCACCAAGCGAATAAATATCGAAACCGGTTTTATTTTTGAAATTATTGTGTGCTTTTGCGAGGATATTATCCGGTGCAAAATCAGCAAGATTTCCGTTTCTGTCAAGGAATCTACATGTCAAATCCAAACTTGTTGGGTCGAATGGATTCAAAAACGCAGTTTTATAAACCGGAACCACATAAAGATCCGACTTACCAACATCCACCATACCTTTAAAAATAGATGATCCATCGCATCTTTCGCCTTCGGCAAGGATTAATTCTGCCTGCTTGCGATTAGAAATCGGGATACGTAACTCTTTGATTTTTCCATCAATACCAGTGTAGTGAAAAGTAATGCGTTCAATTTTTTTTTCTATCATTACTTTAATCAAATCATTTCTTGTTAATGAATTTTTGTCCTTGCCAGTAATAATACTAATAGGATCAGTCAATGCAAATATTTCTTTTTCCATAATAAATAAACCTCAAACTAATCAATTTTTTTAAAATTAACAAATAATCATAAATTGCAAATTAATGCAATTTACTGATTCAAACTTACTAAATTCTTTTTAAATAATAAAGTTAAATTTGTTTTTTTAACAATAGATGATCATAGAGTTTCGATTATATTCTCATAAAATATCCAAAGGGTTGCCTCGAAAACCTAAATAATTTCATTGAAATCACTGAAATTAAAAATCTATGTAGTTTGGCGAGGATTTTCGTTTTATTTCACCTGAATTTGTTGGTTCTTCCTTAATTTTTTTAAAATGAGATTATATATCTAATTGTAATGAAAAACACGATTAGTAAAATATTCACAAAAGATATGGATTATTAACTAAGTAATTGTAATTATATAAATTTACATAGTTTGTGGATACCGCTTTTTGTTCTTTTATAATTTTAATTTACAATTCATTTGCTCTGTCTTTCTTTTCAATTGCAACAGAATGGTATTTAATTGTGCAATCATGCTATTCGGTTGAATAAGAATGTTGTTCAGTTTTCAAAACTTACTATCCTGTTGAATATGAATGCTGTTTAGTCTTGAAATCTTGCTCTTCTTTTACGAAGGAATGTTGTTGATTTGCTTAATCTTGCTATTATTTTGCCAAAGAATGGACTTTATTTGCGTGAAAATGCTCAAAGGAAGACACGACTGAAGACCATTCCAGCTCAACTAAACACCATTTCTACAAAATCAAAGACCATTACAGCATAACTAAACAGCATTTTTGCATAACTGAACAACATTCCTGCATAACTGAACAACATTTTTACATAATTAAACAGCATTTTTGCATAAATGAATATCATTTTGGGATGACTTAATACCATTTCGACGTGATAGAATAGCATTGTTCTATATTTAAAAAGTATTTACTCAATTAAGAATAATATTCCACCTGCCAATATAACAATTATCAAAATTTTCCCTAATCCATTTTCAAACACATCAGAAGTGGTTTATCAATTAGCAAACGATTGCGAACTCTCACTCTCACTCTTCGACCTTAGCGGTAGAAAAGTAATTGATTTAACAAATGGCACACAAACAAAAGGAACACACAAAC
>JANJUO010000649.1 GCA_024710535.1 bacterium | reverse complement strand
AGCAGACAATACCTCAACATCACGAGATTTTTTGATGGAACAGATTACACCGGTTGCTTCATGGGGAAATAATGCCGCAGTGATTCCATTCTATCAGCATCCTTCTATTTCAAATTTTGCAAATGGTGATTTATTTATAGTTATTGCCGCTGAAGATGAAACAATTATTACTTTTAATAAAAATTCTACAATCAAATTAAATAAAAAAGAATTATATGAAGCAGAGATTTTGGAGCCATATTTTATTGAATCAAACAAGCCAATTTTTGTGGTTTCCTATAAAAAAACTGCTTTGAAAAATTCCGGAAATGACAATTCTATTTCAGATCCTTTAATGCTGGCAAATCCACCAATGGATAGAGTTGGCAATTATTATAGATTTATTAATCTTCAGGCTTATGAAAGAGGCGATTTTGGTTTGTCCACAAAGGTTTATTTGAATCATTATGTCGGTATTGTAATTAAAGAAGCAGGTATAAAAACATTGAAACTTGACGGAAAATTGCTTGACAAAGATGAATTTTTGCCTATTCCAAATTCTACTTATATGTATGCAAATATTGAAGTTAGCGAAGGCATCCATGAAATTTTGAGCAAAATTCCTTTCAGTATTTTGGTTTATGGCTATGGCTATGCAAATTCTTATGGTTATATTGGCGGAATGGTTTTTAGAAAAATTGATGTAGATGCTCCGGCATTGCAGGCAAGCAAAAAATGCTATGAAATTAATGGAGTTGTTACAGATTCATTATTTGATGACTCTGGATTAATCGAGATTTATTCAAATTCAAGTAATGAAGTAAATATAGACTTGAATATTGATCCATTTAATAAATATGCTCAAATTGTGAATTTTAATGCAAAATTAAGAAATAAATTTCAAGATGGTAGTTTTGAAATTGTTGCAATTGACTCAATGGGATTTGAATCTTCTGAAATATATGAAATTCCTGGTTTTACGGTGGGAGTTGCTGAATTAAACAATTTGAAATCAACTAATAGTTATTATGAAAAAACGGATACATTGTTCTTTAAAAGAGATTTTTGTGTTGACTTCACACTTGAGAATTATGGTAAATTCCCTCAAACAATAAATAAAATTTCAATGAAGGATGCAAATACAGTTTTTTCTATTAATAAAACTGCACCTTTCAC
Organism: bacterium; assembly: GCA_024710535.1. Lineage (GTDB taxonomy): Bacteria > Bacteroidota > Ignavibacteria > Kapaibacteriales > UBA2268 > JANJUO01. The sequence continues at coordinate 3,414 of JANJUO010000649.1, read as the reverse complement.
TCTTCAGCCAAATGAAAAGTTATTAGTTACAATTTGCGATACTGTTGAAACTTCGGGCATCTTTTTGGATTCTCTTATTGTAGAAAGTGATTGCTCCAATAGAACTCTTCTTGCTGTTAATTTAGCAAGAATGGATGATTTGAATCCACCAACAATTAGCACTCAAATTGGTAACTGCAATAAGTTTGTTGATATTATGATTACTGATTCAACAAAAACTGATATAGGCATTATGCAAGTCAACTTTATTGACTCAACTAATTGTTCTATCAAAGAAGAAATCTGGAATTCAAAAATATACTCTGCAGTTCTTGAAGTGGTTGACCCAACAAAAGATGCATATTATGAATTTGTTACGATTGACTCTATTGGCAACAATTCAAGCATATCAGGAAGTATTCCCGGATTTACTATCGAAATGAATCAATTCGAAAATGCATCTTCTGATAATAGAAATTATGATTTTGGTAATGTCGTTATTGGTGGAATGATTTGCAAGGAAATCGAATTATATAATTATGGAAATTTCCCATTTGATATCGAGCAACTTTCAACTTATGAAAATACAAAGTTTTCGATTCCGACATCGCAATTCACTATGCAAATACTTCCGAAAACAAGTAAAAAAGTAAATGTATGCTTCTCTTATTATGAAGCTGGTGCGGAATTTCATAGAGATACATTTTCAATAGGATTTAATTGCTTGGAAATAATAGCTCCTCTTGAAGCAAAAGTGGATACTTTATTCTTGAATCCGGATTCAAAATGCGATTTGCCAATAATTATTTCAGCAGATAAAGCACCATTTGAAACATACATTAAGCAAAGTAAGCCAAATCCTTCATCATCTATTGCAAAAATTGAATTTGGGCTCGCTGAATCTTCAAACTTAATTATTTCATTTTATTCAGCAATTGGCGAACTCAAACATACAATAATTCAAGATAATTTGAATGCAGGAAAATATGAGGTAGCCATTGATGTTTCTCAATTCGAGTCTGGAAATTATTACTATCAAATGAAAACTAAAATGGGTATATTTAGCGGAAAGATGATAGTTAATCATTAGTTTTATGAAATTTTCAATTATTAGAAAATTTTGAATAATAAATTTAGTTAATATTAACTAAATGATTTAAAACTTTCAGATTATTCATTATATTTGTAATTGATATTTATAAAAAATTAAAAATTTATAATGAATAAATTTGGGCTTTTGATTAAATTACAAATAATAGTATTTTTTTTGGGGTTAATCTCGATAAAAGCATTCCAAGAAGATGCTAATATAACAACTGACAGTCTGACTGTTCCTGATTCAGTTAATATGGCTCTAAAACCAAGAATTGGAATTTTTGGACATTTGGGCTATAATTTTCATTACGCTAATTTCACAAATTTACCATCAGTTTTCAGTTGCTGTCCTGAATTTACAGGTGGAAGCGGAAGCGGTTTTTCATTTGGTGGTCTGTATGAATATCCATTGAATGAGAAATTATTATTAAGTTTGAGAGCCGGCTTTTCTGTTTATGACGGAAGTATGAGTTCGAAAGAAGCCGAAACTTTGATAATTGACGGTAAATCTCAAATTGGATATTTCGAACATAAATTAGATTTCAACCTTGGTTCGATCGGAATTGAGCCAATGGTTGCATATAGTTTTTATCCAAATACTTTTGTTCATGGTGGGCTTAGAATAGGGTTGCTTAGCAATTCATATTTTGAGCAAATTGAAGAAATCGTTGAGCCAGCAGATCGCGGCACTTTTATAAACGGAAGTCGCACGAGAAATCATCAATTTGGTGAAATAACAGATGTTTCTTCTGTGATGTTTGGAGTGAGTTTTGGCATTAGTCATGAATTGATAATGGATAAGAAGGAATCTTTATTATTGGTTCCGGAATTATTCTATACAATGAATCTAACGCCCGCAGTAAGTGGAATTGATTGGAATGTTCATCAAATTCATGGTGGAGTTGCCATAAAATATAGACAGCCACCACCACCACCGGCTCCACCTTTGCCACCATTAAATCCACCTTCTGCACATCCGCCATTGCCACCGGCTCCACCGGCACTTTTTGCTGAAATAACTGCAATCGAAGTGGATTCTCTTGGTAATGAAAAAAAGGATTTCAATATTAGAATTGAAGATTTTGTTTCTCATAATATGCGTCCATTGTTAAATTATATATTTTTTGAGGTGAATTCAGCAGAAATTCCCAAAAGATATATAAAATTAAAGCCAGAGAATATTGATAATTTCACAATGAAAAATCTACAAAATTTGGATGCTCTTAAAACCTATTATCAGGTATTGAATATTATTGGAATGAGAATGAAGCAAAATGCTGATGCTAAGATAGATATTGTTGGCTGTAATTCGGATACGGGAGACGAGAAAAATAATAAGGACTTATCAAGAGATAGGGCAATTGCGGTAAGGGATTATTTGCGGGATGTTTGGGGTATTGACGGTACAAGAATGCCAATAAAATTTAGAAATTTACCAGAAAAACATACAAGAAATGATGAGCCGGGCGGAGAAGAAGAAAATCGTAGAGTTGAAATTCTTTCTGATGATTTAAGAATAACCGAGCCAGTGATGACTGCCGATACTATGCGTGTTTTGGCTACCTCAAAAGTAAGATTTGTTCCCAAAGCTCAGACAAGTGTTGGAATTAAAAATTGGTCGATGAGTGCCACTCACGATTCCAAAGAACTAATTTCTTTTTCCGGTGATGGCAAACCAGATGAAAAACTCGATTGGCAATTAAATGACAAAAACAGCGTTTTTCCTAAAACAAATACTAATATTTTTTATAGTTTGAATGTTACCGATTCGCTTGGTCAAACATTTTCTACTACCAAAAATAGACTTCCCGTTGAAAGATTGACTATTGATAGAAAGCGTTTGGAAAGAATCAGCGATATGGAATTTGAATATTATAGTTTGATTTTGTTTGATTTTGGAAAATCTGATTTAAGAAATGAGCACCGAAGAGTAGTTGATTTTGTTAAAGAAAGAGTTACAGATAAAGCCAGAGTTTATATCAAGGGCTACACCGATATTATGGGTGAAACAGAAATCAACAAGAGAATTTCCGAAAAAAGAGCAAAATCAGTTGCAGATAGATTAAAAATAAAGCAAGCACAAGTGGAAGGAATAGGAAAAGATCAACTTCTTTATGACAATTCAACACCTGAAGGCAGATTCTACTGCCGTACAGTTCAAATAATTATTGAAACACCTGTAGAAGAATAATGGAGGATTTATGACGATAATTTTAGACGGTAAGAAAATTTCGCAAGAAATTAGAAATGATTTAAAAGAAAAGACAGAGATTTTATTAACTGAAAAAGGTATCAAACCCGGTTTGGCTTTGTTGCTTGTTGGTACTGATGCTCCATCGG